>NZ_JAGPYA010000022.1:0-100030 GCF_018070245.1 Micromonospora sp. M61
CCCGCGCCGCGGCACTGCCCCGGACCACAGCGGTCACGGACCCGATCGCGGTGACCGACCCCGCAGCGGTGAGCGTCCGCTGACCCACTACCTGGGATCTGCCCTGGAGGCCGCGCCCGGCTTTGCCTAGACTCGACGACACAACTGCATACCTCATCCAGAGGGGCTGAGGGATACGGCCCGACGACGCCCCGGCAACCACCCCGCGCGCTCACCGCTGAGCGACCCGCGGGGCAGGTGCCAATTCCGTCCCCGCCGCACCGTGCGATGCGGGGAAAGATGAGAGGACTCTCGACATGACGTCGACGCTCGCCGCCTCCGGCATCGACACCTCCGCCAGCCCCGCCCGCGCCCTGGTCTGTCGCGCCTGTTCGGCGCGCTACCCGCTCGCCGCCCAGCACGCCTGCTACGAGTGTTTCGGCCCGCTGGAGGTCGACTACGACACGGCCGCCCTGGCGACGGTCACCCGCGAGCAGATCGAGGCCGGGCCGAAGAACATCTGGCGGTACGCCGCACTGCTCCCCGCCGGTCAGGACCCGGCCAGCCGGGTCACCCTCGACCCGGGGCTGACCCCGCTGGTGGCGGCCCCGCACCTCGCCGCCGAGCTGGGCATCACCGCGCAGCTGTGGGTCAAGGACGACAGCGCCAACCCCACCCACTCGTTCAAGGACCGGGTCGTCTCGGTGGCGCTCACCGCCGCGAAGGCGCTCGGCTTCACCCGGTTCGCCTGCGCGTCGACCGGCAACCTGGCCAACTCGGTGGCAGCGCACGCCGCCCGCGCCGGGGTGCCCTCGGTGGTCTTCATCCCCAGCGACCTGGAGCAGGGCAAGGTCATCACCACCGCCGTCTACGGGGGCGAGCTGGTCGCCATCGACGGCTCGTACGACGACGTCAACCGGCTCTGTGGTGAGCTGGTGGAGACCGACGAGTTCGAGGACACCGCGTTCGTCAACGTGAACGTCCGCCCGTACTACGCGGAGGGCTCCAAGACGCTCGGCTACGAGGTGGCCGAGCAGCTCGGTTGGCGGATCCCGGCGCAGGTGGTGATCCCGATGGCCAGCGGCGAGCTGCTCACCAAGATTGACAAGGCGTTCTCCGAGCTGGTGGAGATCGGTCTGGTCGAGGCGCCGGCCGGCGGCTGGAAGGTCTTCGGCGCGCAGTCCGCCGGGTGCAACCCGATCGCCACGGCCCTGCACGCCGACACCGACACGATCACCCCGGTCAAGCCCACCGGCATCGCCAAGTCGCTCAACATCGGCGATCCCGCCGCCGGCCTCTACGCGTTGGAGGCGGTCCGTCGCACCGGCGGTTGGATGGAGTACGCCGACGACGACGAGATCCGCGCGGGCATCCGCGACCTGGCCCGCACCACCGGCGTCTTCGCGGAGACCGCCGGTGGGGTGACGGTGGCGGTGCTGCGCAAGCTTGTCGAGTCCGGCCGGCTCGACCCGACGGCGGAGACCGTGGTGTTCAACACCGGCGAGGGTCTGAAGACCATCGACGCGGTGGCCGGTCAGGTCGGGCCGACCCACCACATCAAGCCGTCGCTGCGCGCCGCCCGCGACGCCGGCCTCCTGGGCTGACCCGCTGCCGGTCTTGATCCACTCGGGTTGACGGAGATCGGGGTGTCCGGGGGTGACTGGACACCCCGACTTCAGTGAAACCGAGTCGATCAGTCCGTAACTGGGTTTTAGCTGTGAGTGTGGAAAACCCGCCGCTACGGACTTGACGGCAGGAACCGGACGGCGCAAGATGCTCCGTGCGGGAGGGCATTTCGCCGAAGACTTTTGAAGTTCTTGCGACCCAACGCCGGAGGCGTTGTGCGAGTGTCCCTCCCGACCAACGTTCGATCGGGCCAGCGAGTAATTCGCTGGCCCGATCGCTTTTGTACGGTGCACGCTCACCGCATGAGCATCACCATCGCGTCGTTCGACGGCGCCGACCGCACCTCGGTCGACGAGGCGTACCGGATCGGCGTGGCGGCCACCGAGGTCGACCTGCCGGACTTCCCACCCTTCTGCCGACGCCGCTTCGACGCGCTGTTCCACACGCCGATGCCCGGCACCGAATCGCTCTGGGCGCTGGCCCGGCTGGACGGCGCGCCGGCCGGCTACCTCCAGCTGGACCTGCCGCAGCTCGACAACACCGACAACGCCACCGCCGAGCTGACGGTGCATCCCGAGCTGCGGCGCCGGAGTGTCGGTCGCGCGCTGCACGAGTACGGCGTACGCCTGCTCCGCGAGCGCGGCCGCAAGCGGGTCGTCGCGATGACCGTCTCCGCGCTGCCCGACGGGCCGGCGCGATCAGCGGCGGGAGACGCGTTCGCCGCCACCACCGGCGCCCAGTCGGCGCTGCCCGAGGTGCGTCGCCGCCTCGACGTCGACGCGATCGACCGGATCGCCCTGCGCGCGGCGCTGGCCGACGCCCGGCCGCGGGCGGAGGGCTATCAGTCGGTCTGCTGGCAGGGCTCCACCCCGCAGGAGTACGTGGCGGACATCGCCTACCTGGATGGCCGGTTGCTCATGGACGCGCCCATGGGCGACGTGCAGTGGGACCCGGAGCAGGTGGACGCCGAGCGCATCCGTGGCACCGAGCGCGCCCTGGACGCCCGGGGTCGGCGGCGCTACCACCTCGGGATGCGCCACGAGGCGTCCGGGCGGCTGGTCGCCTGGACCCTGCTGGACGTGAGCGCCTCCACCGACTGGCACTCCTACCAGCAGATCACCATCGTCGACCCGGCCCACCGTGGGCACCGGCTCGGTCTCATCGCCAAGGCGGAGAACCTGCACCACCTGCTGACCCACGAGCCGACGGTCCGCGTCATCGACACCTTCAACGCCACCAGCAACAGCTACATGGTGGCGATCAACGAGCAACTCGGCTTCCGCCCGGTGGACGCCTGGAACAACTGGCAGCTCACCCTCTGACCCGGGCGGTCAGCCGTCGGTTCGCTCCAATCGCCCGACCAGTTCGCGGATCGCGTCGTGGAAGTCGTCGTCCGGGGTGAACCGGTGGCCCTGCACCGGTGGGGGCACGGTGTCGGTCGGTGGGATGAGCAGTCCCTTCGGGTCCCCCACCCGACGGTCGACCCGGGCGGCCGGGTCGTCGGGTCCGTCCAGGAGGGGGACGAACACCGGTCCGCCGACCGCGTCGGTGTACCGCCACAGGCTGATCCACCGCCAGGCCAACCGGCCGCCGACCTCGCGCAACATCTCGTCGTTGACGTACGCCGGGAAGATCCGCCGGTACCGGTTTCCGAGCGGGGTGCCGTAGGTCAGCAGGGCCACCCGCCGCTGACAGTGGTCGGGGAGTTGAAGGATCGTCACCGCCGCGAGCACGCTGCCGTGACTCTGCCCGGACAGCACCACAGCGTTCCCGTCGGCGGTGAGCTGCCCGATCCGGCGGGTCAGCTCGGGGACGGCCCGCTCGACGTAGCACGGCGGGGCGAGCGGGTGCGCGGCACGCGGCCAGAAGGTGGCCAGCTCCCAGAGCACACCGACCAGCCGGATCGGGCCGGATCGGTAGGCGACCAGTCCCATCACCGCGAGGACCGTGGCGAACAGCCCGATCAGCAGGGCGCCCAGGTCGGTTACGAAGATCACCGGACGGGCCAGCGGCTCGCCGCCCAGTCGCAGAGCGAGCGCACCCGGGCCGGGACCGATCACCGAGAGCCCGGCCGCCGCCAGGGTGAGCAGTGCCAACACCACGTACGCGGTGGCCAGCAGCGGCCCGAGCCGATCCGTCAGCCTGGCACGCACGATCGCGTCGCGGACGGCCCGGACCCGTTCGGGGGCCGCGCGGGAGGCTTCCGGGTAGTCCCACCGGACCAGTTCCTCGGCCTCCCGGCGGCGACGACCACGCCGGATCCGGGGTACGAGCACCGCCGTCACGACCACCAGGAGCACGGCAAGGCTGAAGCCGAGGGTGACCCAGCGGTAGGCGATCGGCGGCGACAGCGGTGGCGCCCCGGGCGGCAGCGGCCGCGCGGGCGTCGGGCTGGACCCACGGTCCAGATACTCGGCGAGCCCGTAGGTCAGACCCGAGGAGTAGGCGACGCCCAGCCCGATCGCGACGGTGATCAGCACCGGCGCGCCCAGCCCGGCAAGCAGGAAGAAGGGGCGGGGAAGGGAACGGCGCTGCACCGCCACCACCAGGCCGAGCATCGCGAGCAGCGCCACCTGCCCGGCGAACAACCCGGCGACCAGCATCCCGTACCCCGGCAACGTCCCCTCGGCCGCCCACGGCGGCCGAGGCGCCAGGGCGTACCCCAGGGTCAGCGCGGTGAGCGCGACGGCCGCCCAGCGGATCGTCCGCGAACTCCGCTGGTCCTGCTCCCCGCGTCGCTCGATCGCCGGCCGGCAGAGCAGCACCACCGCGCCGGCGAGCAGCACCACATTCGCGGCCAGCAGCAGCCAGCCGGGCAGTGCGGCGTCGTGCGGCGCCAGAGCCAGCAGCAGAGTGACGTCGAGCGTGCCCAGCGCCACCGCGACGTGCACCGAGCGCAGTCGGCGCAGCAGCGAGCGGGTGTCCCAGAAGGCGGGCGCGTCGAGCCGGTCCGCACCCACCCCGGGCGCGTGGTCGCTGTCCTCGGGAAGCTGCCAGGTCCGGGCACCGAGCCGCCAGATCAGGACGATCGCGATGATCGGCGGTACGGCCAGCAGCGCGAGCCGCTGCCCGGGCGGCACGCCACCCAGCCAGGAGAACTCCCGCCGCCCCTCCAGACACCTCGGATAGGCCGCGCACTGCCAGGCGATCAGGTCGAGGGACACCCCGACGGTGGAGAGCACGTACATCGCGGTCATCGTCGCGGCCAGCAGTCGGCACAGCGCCCGCGCGGCACGGCCGCCGCCACCGGTCACCGGCAGCATCCAGACCGCGATGTTGCTGAGCATGAACGGCAGGAGCAGGACCAGGGAGAACGTCCGGGTCGCGGTGCCGCCGGTCAGCCGGCTCCAGCGGTACGCCTCAAGCGTCACCCCGTCGCGGTCCGCAGGGGCACCGTAGCCGGGCCGCGGCCGGTAGAAGCCGGCGTTGTCGTCTCCCGCGACCCGCGCGACGATCGGTCGGTCGAGGATCGTCTCGGGCCCCTTGTCGGCGACCCCGTGCACCCGGATCTCGGTGATCCTCACCCGCCGCCCTCCCGTGGCCTGCTCTCCTGGCCGGAGGCCCGCGGTTACCCGCTGCCGCCGCGGGCAACCGCGGTGCCGTCGGTCATTGGCGCTTCTGCTCCCGAACCCGACTGCGGCATGAGCCGCTGTCGGGCATTCGCGCTACTGCTCGCGGACCGGGCTCAGGCATGATGGCGGGCATGACGGAGACCCCGCAGCCCCTGTACGACAGGCACGCCGACACCCTCAACCGTGCGCTGACCGCGATCACGGAGCGGGGCTACTGGTCCGCCTATCCCGAATCCCCCAGCCCTCGGGTGTACGGCGAGACCGCCGCCGCCGACGGCAAGGCCGCCTTCGAGGCGTACCTCGGTGGGGACTTCCCCCTCGACCAGCCGGGCGCTGGCGACCGGGTCGCCACCGAGACGAGCCCGTTCGGAGTGGAGCTCGCGGTGCGCTACCCGCACGCCGGCCCCGGCGAGCTGGTGAGCGCCGCCTCCGCCGCGCTGCCGGCCTGGCGCGACGCCGGCCCGCAGGCCCGGGTGGGAGTCTGCCTGGAGATCCTCGACCGGCTGCACAAGAACGTCTTCGAGCTGGCCAACGCGGTGCAGTTCACCAGCGGGCAGGCGTTCGTGATGGCCTTCCAGGCCGGCGGCGCGCACGCACTGGACCGGGCCCTGGAGGCGCTGGCGTACGCGTACGCCGAGATGACCCGGCACCCGGGGACGGCAGGCTGGGAGAAGGCCGCAGGCAAGGGTGACCCGCTGCGGATGACCAAGACGTTCCACGTGGTGCCGCGTGGGGTGGCGCTGGTGATTGGCTGCAACACCTTCCCGACCTGGAACTCGTACCCCGGGCTGTTCGCCTCGCTGGTCACCGGCAACCCGGTGATCGTCAAGCCGCACCCGCGCGCGGTGCTACCGCTGGCCATCACCGTGAAGTACGCCCGGGAGGTCCTCGCCGAGGCCGGGTTCGACCCGAACCTGATCATGCTGGCGGCCGAGGCGCCCGGTGAGAAGCTCGCCAGCGACCTGGCCCTGCACCGCTCCGTGAAGATCGTCGACTTCACCGGCTCCACCGAGTACGGCGACTGGCTGGAGACGCACGCCCGGCAGGCCTCGGTCTACACCGAGAAGGCCGGTCTGAACACTGTCGTCATCGACTCCACCGACGACTTCGCCGGCATGTGCCGCAACCTCGGTTTCACGCTGACCCTCTACAGCGGCCAGATGTGCACCACCTCGCAGAACATCCTCATCCCGGCCGGTGGCATCGAGACCGACCAGGGGCACAAGAGCTTCGACGAGGTGGCCGGCGGGATCGCCGCAGCGGTCGGCAAGCTCACCGCCGATCCGGCGCGAGGCGTGGAGCTGACCGGCGCCATCGTCAACGACGGGGTGCTGGAACGGCTGGCCGAGGTGACCAAGGTCGGCGAGCCGGTGCTGGAGTCGCGGGTCGTGGCGCACCCGGCGTACGCCGACGCGGTGGTGCGTACCCCGACGATCGTGAAGCTGGCGGCGGACGACGCGGAGACGTACGGCCGGGAGTGGTTCGGGCCGATCTCGTTCGCCATCGCCACCGACTCCACCGCGCAGAGCCTGGAGCTGCTGCGCCGGACGGTCGGCGAGAAGGGCGCGCTCACCGCCGGGGTCTACTCCACCGACGAGGCGGTGCTGGACGCCACTGAGGCGGTCGCGGTCGAGGTCGGGGTGCACCTGTCCTGCAACCTCACCGGCGGCGTCTTCGTGAACCAGTCGGCGGCGTTCTCCGACTTCCACGGCAGCGGGGCCAACGCGGCGGCCAACTCGGCGTTGACCGATGGGGCGTACGTGGCGAACCGGTTCCGGATCGTTCAGTCTCGGCGTCACGTGTAGTGGTTGCGGTGGGGGTTTCCGGGGCAGCCCGACCCGCTCCGGGCGGTCAGGCTTGATCCCTGCGCGGGTCGGGCTGCCCCGGAAACCCCTTGTGGGCACTGTGGCGCGGGCGCTTCCGGTTTCTTTATTGGGGGGCGTCAGAGTGGCTCTGCCTTGGGGTCAGTTCTCTGTTAGGCGGGTCGGCGCATCTGTAGCTCGTTCAGGGCTGGGATTTTGGGGTGAGGGACTCGCACGCCGGTGTCCTTGAAGCCCAGCCGCTGGTACGCCCGGTAGGCGCGGTCGTTGCCGACCACGACCTCCAGCAGCAGCTCCGGTCGGCCGCACGCCCGGGACCAGTCGGCCACCCCGTCGATCAGGTCGCCGAGAAGGCCGCTGCCCCGCCAGGTCGGCGTGACGTACACGGCGTAGATCACGGTCAGCCCGGGCTCGTCCGGGGTGACCGTGCCACCGGCATGCCCGACCAGCCGGCCACCCGGGTCCGCGACGAACTGCGCGTTGTTCGGGCCGGCCGAGGTGTACGCGACCCGTGCGGCGTACTCGTTGTGCGGTCGGGCCGCCGCGTCCGCCAGGGTCTCCAGGAAGGCCAACGGTGCGTCGGCGAGCATCTCCAGGCGCAGCGCCCGCATCCGGGCGGCGTCCTCCGGCCGGCCCCGGCGGATCTCCGCTCGACGAACGGAGGTCGAGCCCGTATCGGTGGTCATGCCGCATGCCTATCACAGGGCGTGAACGGCATTTTTCGGGTCGGGCCCGATCTTCACCGGCTCGCGGCGCAGCCTCGTCTCCTTCCCCGCTGGCACTCACGTCGATGAATCCGTCGGATCGCCGCGTCGGGTCGATCGGTGCGGCCGGAGCTGGTGTGGAAGCGATCAGGACCATGCCCGATTTGTGGTCGTGCGCGGCTGTCAGTCCTCGTGTAGCGTGCGATTTCGGTCACCTGCTTCAATGGCGTTCATCGATTGCCGGGGCGGTGGTCCGAGAGCGCCCGGCCGCTCCGTGCGCCGGGTCAGGCAGCACCGCGCAGAGTGAGGGAAGTGGCACCGTGGCACAGGGCAGCGTCAAGTGGTTCAACGCCGAAAAGGGCTACGGCTTCATCGCCGTCGACGGCGGTCAGGACGTGTTCGTTCACTTCTCCGCGATCGAGATGGACGGCTACAAGGCGTTGGACGACGGCCAGCGGGTCGAGTTCGAGATCGCCCAGGGCCAGAAGGGCCCCCAGGCGGAGCACGTACGCGTCATCGCCTGACCGTTCCGCACCGGTCGGCCACCGCCTTGGGGGCTGGCGGCACGGGCGCGCAGCCGGGAAGATCGTGAACCGTTCCAGCCGATGCTGAGGAGCGTTCATGACCGACCAGCCACCCTCGTCCACGCCGCCCTACGGGCCGGGTGAGCCAGGCCCGTCCGACCCCACGCAGGGCGCCTGGGGCCCGGCCGGTCAGCCGCCTGGCTCCGTGCCGGGTGTCCCGCCGGCTGGTTGGGATCCTGCGCAGGGTGCCTGGGACCCGGCCGGTCAGCCGCAGCAGGGGTGGGTGTTCCCGCCCACCGGGGGCTACCCGCCTGGAGCGGGGCCCTACGGTCCGCAGCCGTGGCATCCGGGGCCGCCGGTCAACTGGTACCCGCCGGGTTACGGGTACGACCCGAACGACCCCCTGGTCACTCCACCCGGTGCCGGCCTGGCTGGCTGGTTCAGCCGGTGCTGGGGAGCGCTGGGCCGGGGCTGGCGGCAGCTGGTGCCCATCATGCTGCTGACCCAGGTGCTGCCCGCGGCGGTGCTCTCGGTGATCTCTCTCGGGGCGGACCCGTCGGCGAAGTGGGCCGCCGAGGCCCAGACGAGCACGACCGCCGCCCTGCCGGACAACTTCGCCGTGGAGCTGGTGAGCCTCCTGGTCCTGCTGATCGGCGGCAGCGTGCTGGTCGGGCTGTTGCAGGCCGTCGGGTGGGCCGCCGGCAGTTGGGTGATCACCCAGCAGGCGGCCGGTCAGCCGGGCAGCCTGGATTCCGCGCTGCGCTACGGCATCCGTCGGGCACTCGGGTTGTGGGGGTGGACCCTGCTGATCAGCCTGCTCGTCGGCCTCGGTGCCTGCTTCTGCGTCCTGCCCGGCATCTACCTGGCGTTCGCGCTGAGCATGGCCGGCCCGGTCTACCTCTTCGAACGCCACAACCCGATCGGCCGGTCGTTCCGGATGTTCCACGACCGGCTCGGCCTGCTGCTCGGTCGGGTGGCCCTGGTCGCCCTGGCGGTGATCGTCGGCACCGTGATCCCCGGCGCGCTGGAGGGCGTTGGCACCGCGGCGTTCGGTACGGATCCCTTCGCGTCCCCGGACAGCGCGGTCGGGGCGGTGGTGGTGATCGGGATCACCGCGGTGCTGGCCCTGCCGGCCCACCTCTCCCAGATGATCGGTCTGCTGGTCACGTACGCCGAGCAGCGCGCTCATGAGGCGCCGGTGAACACTCCCGGACTGGCCGCGGAACTCGGCTGAGCGGCCCCATCGTGCTTGCACTCGGCAGGGGAGAGTGCTAAACAAGTCATTGGCACTCGCATACCGTGAGTGCCAACGGTCGGGACGGTGGGGCCAGGTTGTGCCGGTGTGGAGACACCGGGGCAGCACATGGCCGGTCGTCGCGGGCTATCCGGCCCGGCCGAAGGACGTCGTCGTCGCCAGGTGGCGACGTCCCTAGGTGCGCACACCAGGCGGCCCATCCGGGGCACATCTCGGGTGGCCCGTGAGTGTCCAGGAGGACAACGCCGTATGGCCAAGATGATCGCTTTCGACGAAGAGGCTCGCCGCGGCCTCGAGCGGGGCATGAACCAGCTCGCCGACGCCGTAAAGGTGACCCTCGGCCCGAAGGGCCGCAACGTCGTGCTCGAGAAGAAGTGGGGTGCCCCCACCATCACCAACGATGGTGTGAGCATCGCCAAGGAGATCGAGCTCGAGGACCCGTACGAGAAGATCGGCGCTGAGCTGGTCAAGGAGGTCGCCAAGAAGACCGACGACGTTGCCGGTGACGGCACGACGACGGCGACCGTCCTGGCCCAGGCCCTGGTTCGCGAGGGCCTGCGCAACGTGGCCGCTGGCGCCAACCCGATGGCCCTGAAGCGGGGCATCGAGGCCGCGGTCGCGAGCGTCTCGGAGGAGCTGTCCAAGCTCGCCAAGGACGTCGAGACCAAGGAGCAGATCGCCTCCACCGCCTCCATCTCCGCTGGCGACAGCACTGTCGGCGAGATCATCGCCGAGGCGATGGACAAGGTCGGCAAGGAAGGCGTCATCACCGTCGAGGAGAGCAACACCTTCGGGCTGGAGCTGGAGCTCACCGAGGGTATGCGCTTCGACAAGGGCTACATCTCGGCCTACTTCATGACCGACCCGGAGCGTATGGAGGCCGTCTTCGACGACCCGTACATCCTGATCGCCAACAGCAAGATCTCGTCGGTGAAGGACCTGCTCCCGATCCTGGAGAAGGTCATGCAGTCGGGCAAGCCGCTGCTGATCATCGCCGAGGACCTGGAGGGCGAGGCCCTCGCCACCCTGGTGGTCAACAAGGTCCGTGGCACCTTCAAGTCGGTCGCCGTCAAGGCGCCTGGCTTCGGTGACCGCCGCAAGGCCATGCTGACCGACATCGCCATCCTCGCCGGTGGCCAGGTCATCAGCGAGGAGGTCGGCCTCAAGCTCGACGCCGCCAGCCTCGACATGCTGGGCCGCGCCCGCAAGGTCGTGGTGACCAAGGACGAGACCACCATCGTCGACGGTGCCGGTGACGCCGAGCAGATCCAGGGCCGGGTCAACCAGATCCGGGCCGAGATCGACAAGAGCGACTCCGACTACGACCGCGAGAAGCTGCAGGAGCGGCTGGCCAAGCTGGCTGGCGGCGTTGCGGTCATCAAGGTCGGCGCGGCCACCGAGGTCGAGCTCAAGGAGCGCAAGCACCGCATCGAGGACGCCGTTCGCAACGCGAAGGCCGCCGTCGAGGAGGGCATCGTCCCGGGTGGTGGCGTCGCGCTGGTCCAGGCCGGCAAGACCGCCTTCGACAAGCTCGACCTGGTCGGCGACGAGGCGACCGGTGCGAACATCGTCAAGGTCGCGCTGGACGCCCCGCTGCGGCAGATCGCCGTCAACGCCGGCCTTGAGGGCGGCGTCGTGGTGGAGAAGGTCCGTAACCTCGAAGCGGGTCACGGCCTCAACGCCGCCAACGGCGAGTACGTCGACCTGCTGGCCGCGGGCATCATCGACCCGGCCAAGGTGACGCGCTCGGCGCTGCAGAACGCCGCTTCCATCGCGGCGCTGTTCCTCACCACCGAGGCCGTTGTCGCGGACAAGCCGGAGAAGACCCCGGCTGCCCCGGCTGGCCCGGGTGGCGGGGACATGGACTTCTGAGTCCAGTTCCGACACGGAACGGGGCGGGCCGCTGATGCGGTCCGCCCCGTTCGTCGTCAGGTCGGCAGTGGGCGCTGGTTGCGCCGCTTCTGTGCCCGGTCGTACGGCGGAAGCAGTTTGATCGGCTCGTCCACCATCTCCCGTGACTCCTCGACGACCGCCGACCCGTCGTCGGTGGTCATCTCGGCCAGTTGCTCGGCGTCGCCGTAGTCGAGCCGGTCGAACGGCAGTTGGCCGGGGAGTTCGCCGACCGGTTTCCAGGTGATCGGCGGGCCGTCCTCGGTCTGGTCGTCATCCGTGGTCATGGCTGCCTCCTCTACCGAAACGGTAGGGGGCGTCGATGACCGACGCGGGCGAATGGATCAATGTCCCCTTTGCCCCGGTTATGCCACCGGCAGGGTCCTCCGGTACAGGAAGAAGACCCGCTCGATCCGGGCACCCGCGCTGCCCGAGTAGAACGGCACGGGCCCCACCCAGCCGATCTCCGCCCTGGTCAGCCCCGCCGCCTGCTGGTCGTGCAGGCAGCGCCGCAGCAGCACACCACCGATGCCCGACCCCTCGGCCGCCGGCGCGGTGCCCATCGGCCCGAACCAGCTCGGCCGGGACGACCCGTACGCGGCGAAGCCGAGCACCTCGCCGCCCCGCTCCGCCAGGTGGCAGCCGGCGCCGTCACGACCCACCGACCCGGCCAACTCGCCGTCCCACGTGCCGCCGAAGGTGGACCGGGCGAACGCGGTCAGCGCCGGCAGGTCCGCCGGCTCCGCCCGGCGCACCGTGATGCCCTGATCGGCCAGCCGCCGCTCCGCCGCCTCGGTGGACCGCAGTGCCGGTGACCCGTCGTACGACAGGTCGGCGGTCATGTTCCAGGCGGTCCGGTCCTGCTGGTAGCCGAGCGCGAGGGCGGCGCAGACCGCCGGCGTGTAGCGGACGTCGATGCCCGGCCACGCGTAGTACGGCGGGTTCCCGGCCAGCAGCACCTCGGTCGCTCCGCGCTCGGCCAGCACCTGCTCGGCCCGCCGCAGCAGCGCCCGGCCGACGCCCCGGCGGCGCTGATCCGCACGGACCGCGATCAGGTCGACGTGCCCGATGCCCGGCTCGGCCGACGACACCGAGCAGAACAGCACCCCGACCAGGTCCGCACCCCGGTACGCGCCCAGCCCGACCACCGGCCGGTCGGCGGCGGCCCGGGGCCAGAGCACGTCCACGATGGCGGCGGCCTCGGTGGCGTCCTCGGGCAGGTCGAGAGCCTGTTCGCAGAGCCGCACCACTGTGTCGGCCAGGTCGGGGGTCAGCTCGGTGACGGTGATCTCGGCGTCCATGGTCGCCGACCCTAGAACACCGTGTGGCGGCCCGCGCTCCCGCCCGTCGGATCCGGAAGGAAACCTGCCTATTGCTGGGCGGCGCGCACGGCGGCGTACGCGTCCACCTCACCGGCACCCGTGACGTTCGACGGAGCACTACAGGTGTCGGACGGGTTGTCGGAGCGGTAGGTGGGCGTGGCCGCCGTGGCGGTGTCCCGCAGGATCTGCCGGGTCCGGGCCACGTCGCCGACCAGCGCCGGGTTCGCCGACCACATCAGCGCGACCACCCCGGCCACCTGCGGGGTCGCCATCGACGTGCCGTCCAGCGCGGCGTACGTGCCGCCCGGCATGGCCGACACCACACCCACACCCGGTGCCAGCACGTCCGGCTTGCTCGCACCCGGCACCGGCCCGCGCGAGGAGAACTCGGCGACCCGGCGCTGCGCGTCCACCGCACCCACGGTCAGCACGTCCGCGTACGGCGCCGGTGGGTCGTCGATCGACGCGCACCACGGCCCGGTGTTGCCGGCGGCGGCGACCACGAAGATCCCGGCGGCGTCCAGCGCGGCGGTGGCCGGCCGCAGTACGCCGGGATCGCAACCCTCGATGGGCGGGCAACCCCAGGAGTTGGTGAGCACCTGCGGGGCGCGCTCCGGACGGCCGTCGGTCAACGGGTCGCCGCCGGTCGGGAAGGGCGCCAGCATGAACTGGAGGCAGTCCAGGTAGTACGCAGGGCTGCCGAGGTTGCGGTCCAGGTTGACGCAGCCCACCCACTGCGCGTCAGGCGCCACCCCGATGCCGTCGCGCCCCACCGCACTGCCCACCGTGTGGGTGCCGTGCCCACCCTGGTCGGTCGGGCTGCGGGTGTCGTCCCACGGGTCGTACCAGGAGTCGTCTCCGCCCCGGAACCCGGCGCGCAGCGCCGGATGGGCGCCGTCCACCCCCGAATCCGAGCTGCCCACCACGATGCCCGTGCCCGTCACCCCGAGCTGGGACCACACCCGGTCCGCGCCGATCTGGCGGATGTTCCACTCCGGGCCGGTGGGCCTGGGCGCGGTGCCGCGGCTCTGTCCCGCCGGGGCCGGCAGTGGCCGCAGACGTTGGCTGACCAGCACCCGGGCCACCTCGGGCCGGCGGGCGAGCCACGCCCGCACCGCCGGACCGCCGTCGACCTCCACCGCGTTGACCAGGTAGTACGACACCGGGTCGAGTCGCAGTCGACGCAACCCCCGGAGCAGGTCGGCCTGGCTCTGCTCGGCGGTCGTCACCAGCCGTCGGTAGACCTCCGTCGCGCGGGCGTCCCTCCCGGCCCGACCCGCAGCGCCGGCCGGCAGTCCACTCAGGTCGGCCTGCGCCCGCAGCATCACGAACAGCCGCTCGCCGTGCAGGCCCGGTTGGCCTGGACCCAGGTCGACCACGCCGAACGCCACCAGCAGCACCACGGCTGCCACCGCGGCCGACCGGCGACTCGGGGTGCGTGCCGTCGGCCGGGCGAGCAGCACCGCGTACCCGATGGCGACCAGGACCGCGACGGCGAGCCCGGCGCCGGCGGCGACCGCAACCCAGAACGGGATGTCCCGGGTGCCGACCAGCAGCAGGGTGATCTCTTCCGGGTCGGTGAAGGCCAACGGGCCGAGTGCGGCCAGGCCCACGAGCCAGCCGGTCGCAGTCCGGCCGGCGCGTGCGGCGACGGCCGGGTCGGTGCTGGGTCGCCAGGCCGCGGCCCACAACGCGGCCAGTGCGAAACCCACCGGGGGAAGGGTCAGCAGCGCGGGCAACTGCGCGCCGGACTGGCCGGTGCCGGCCGCGAGCAGCAGCAGCGCCACCCCGGCGACCAGACCTCCCAGCAGGACGAGCCGGGCCGGCCGCGGCGGTCGGCCAACAGCGAACCGGGACCAGAAGGTGGCGTCCAACAGTGTCGCGGCCAGCACCCCCAGCGCGGCTGCCGCCAACAGCGCGAGCGCGGTTTCCAGGAGCCCGCCGAGCGCGCCCAGCCAGGCCCACGGCAGCAGCAGCGCCAACCCGGCGGCGATCGCGAGCAGCGGCACCGGCCCGGTCCGATGCCATCCACGCTGACGTCCGACCGGGTTCGTACTCCCGGCGGCGTCGGCGCTCGACCCCGGGCCTGCGACGGTCTCGGCTCGGGCGGCGGCATCGTCGTTCAGCGGCGCACCACCGGTGGCGTCGCGTTGCTCGGTGCGCTCGCCGGCCCACTGTGCGGCGGCGGGCGCGGTGTCGACATCCGGGCCGGACGATCGTCGCGCCGACCAGCGCGCGGCGAGCGCGCTGAGCAGCGCGACGCCGGCCAGCCCGGCGAGGTACGCCTCGTGGTGCACCGGCGGCACGACCCGCAGCAGCGTGAGCACGCCGAGGGCGAGCCCCCCGATCAGCCAGGCTTTCCCGGTGGCCCGGACCGCAGCCGACCGGGGCAGCACGGCCAGCAGCAGGGCGGGTGTGCCCACCAGCACGACTGTGGTCAGGCCGAGCACCGGCCAGAGCCAGCCGACGCGGTCCAGCCCGAAGCCCAGCAGCACCTGATCGGTGACCCAGCCGCCGGTCTGGGTGGCCGCGGTGACCGCGACCGTCCAGCAGCCGACCAGCACGGCTGCGACCACCGACCACGGGGAGCTGCGGTCGCTGAATCCGGGTTGCGCGGGGTGACCTTGCATCCGAGAACCTTACGACCACGGCGAGCGGTTTCCATCCGACCGTCGTGTTGCGGGTCGACCGGAGAACCGTGCCGGTGCTGGACAGTTTCCGTCAGCCGGGCGGGCGGCGAATGCCGGCACGGTGGCATGGCGGTTACCGTGGACCTGTGCGTGACCCCAACATCTCCCGATCCGTCGCCGGCCAGCTCTCGCCGGTCCGCCGTGTGTCCGACCTGCGTCGACTGCGCGCCGAGCGCTTCGACGTCCTGGTCATCGGGGGCGGGGTGACCGGTGCCGGTGCCGCTCTGGACGCGGCGTCCCGGGGCCTCAAGGTGGCCCTCGTCGAGGCGCGTGACCTCGCGGCGGGCACCTCCAGTCGGTCGAGCAAACTCATCCACGGTGGCCTGCGCTACCTGGAGCAGTTGGAGTTCCACCTGGTGCACGAGGCGCTCACCGAGCGAGGCCTGCTCGCCACCCGGCTCGCGCCGCACCTGGTGCGTCCGGTGCCGATCCTGGTGCCCCTGCCCGCCGGGCGAGGGCTGCGGGACCTGCCGGCCCGCATCTTCCGCCGCTCCTACTACGGCGCGGGTGTGGCCGCCTACGACGCCTTCGCCGGGATCTTCGGCGGTGGCCGGGGCATGCCACTGCACCGGCACCTGACCCGCGAGGGGGCCCGGCGGGTCTTCCCGAGTCTGCGGCCCGACACGCTGGCCGGGGCGATCCGCTACTACGACGGGCAGGTCGACGACGCCCGCCTGGTGGTGACCCTCGCCCGCACCGCCGCCAGCCTCGGTGCCACGGTCGTGAGCAGCGCCCGCGCCGTCGGGCTGATCCGGCAGGCGCGTGAGGTGACCGGTGTCCGCGTCCGTGACCTGGAGGCGCCGGCCGGTTCGCCGGACGCGGAGTTCGAGGTGCACGCCCGTACCGTCATCGCCGCCACCGGTGTCTGGAGCGACGACATGTCGCGGATGCTCAACGACGTGGGCCTGCGGCCCGGCGTCCGGGTGCGCGCCTCGAAGGGGGTGCACCTGGTGGTGCCCCGCTCGGCGATCACCGGCGAGGCGGGGCTCATCCTGCGCACGGCGAGTTCGGTGCTCTTCGTCATCCCGTGGGGCGGGCACTGGATCATCGGCACGACGGACACCGACTGGCGGCTGGACCGGTCCCACCCGGCCGCCTCGGCCCGCGACATCGACTACCTCTTGCAGCAGGTCAACACCGTGCTGGACCGGCCGTTGACCACCGCCGACATCGAGGGGGTATACGCGGGGCTGCGGCCGTTGCTGGCCGGCGAGGCCGACTCGACGTCGAAGCTCTCCCGCGAGCACGCGGTCTTCGAACCCATGCTCGGGCTGCTGCTGGTCGCCGGTGGCAAGTACACGACGTACCGGGTGATGGCCTCCGACGTGGTCGACCGGGCGGCCCGCCGGCTCGGCGGCGCGCGCTCGTCGCGTACCGCCGATCTGCCTCTGCTGGGTGCCGACGGCTACCCGGCGATGTGGAGGGACCGGGCCGACCTGGCCCGCCGGCACGGCGTGCCGGTGGGTGTGGTGGAGCACCTGCTGGAGCGGTACGGCACCCTCACCCTGGACCTGCTGGCCCTGGTCGACGCCGACCCGTTGCTCGCGTCTCCGCTGGCGGGTGCTCCGGAGTATCTGGCGGCGGAGGTCGCGTACGCGGCGCGGGCCGAGGGTGCGCTGCACCTGGAGGACGTGCTGACCCGGCGGACCCGGATCTCGTTCGAGACCAGCCACCGGGGGCTGGAGTCCGCGGAGCACACCGCCGAGCTGATGGGCGCGGTGCTCGGCTGGGACGAGGCGACCCGGGCCCGCGAGGTGGAGCACTACCGCGCCCGGGTGGAGGCGGAGCGGCAGTCCCAGTTGATGCCGGACGACGCCGCGGCGGACGCCGCCCGGCTCGGCGCTCCGGACGTGCGGGGTTACGCCGCCGACCGTGGCGGCGACGACGATCAGGTGGAGCTGCGTCCGTCCGCTCGATGACGAATTGCGACGTTACCAATGGGTAACCATCGATACCGACCCGGATGGTGGTTTCGGTCGCTACCTACGGTGGGGTAGGTTTCCGCGCGTGCTACCCCGCGCGCACCCTCGTCTGCTCCTACCCCTCCTCGCCGTCGCGCTCGTCGGTGCCCTGACCGGGTGCTCGCTGTTCGACCGGGACAAGCCGGGTACGACTCTGGCGCAGCCATCCGCCCCGGTTGCGGGGGGCGGATCGCAGCTGGAGATCCCGACCACCGTCGCCGCCGGTCAGGTCAGCCTGCTCCAGCGGCTCGGCGAAGACGGGCCGATGCGCACCCTGAGCGTCGAGCGCAACGGCGCGTGGCAGTGCCTCGACTGCGCCGGCGACGGGGTCACCTCCCGGGGCACCCTCGCGCCGGAGCTGACCGAACGGCTCCAGGTGCTGCTCTCCAACCCGAAGTTGGCCGCCGAGACCGATCAGGCCCGGAGGTACCGGACCACCTGCATCGACGCGTTGACGTCCAGCCTGATCACCTCGACCGGGCTGATCACCTCGCAGGACTGCCCTGGTGAGGAGCGCACGCCGGTCGCCGGGGAGATCCTGCTGCTGCTCACCCAGGCGACCCCGGCCGAGGTCAAGGGCTGACCTTCAGCCAGGTCAGAGCACCTTGCCCGGGTTGAGCAGACCAGCCGGGTCGAGCGCCGACTTGATCGCCTGGTGCACCCGGACGCCGACCGGCCCGATCTCCCGGGCCAGCCAGTCCCGCTTGAGCAGCCCCACCCCGTGCTCGCCGGTGCACGTGCCGCCGAGGTCCAGGCCGAGCCGCATGATCTCGTCGAACGCCCGCCGGCCCCGCTCCACACTCGCCGGATCGGCCCGGTCGACCACGATGTTCGGGTGCATGTTGCCGTCCCCGGCGTGCCCCACCACACCGATCGGCACCTCGCACTCCGCTGCGATCCGGGCCACCCCGTCCAGCAGCGCGGCAAGCGAACCGCGCGGCACCGCCACGTCGTCGATCACCAGACCGCCGTTGCCACCCGGGTAGGCGTCGGCGGCGAACTTCTCCATGGCGGGGTGGGCCAGCCGGCGGGCCTGGAGCAGCGCCGCCGCCTCCACCGCGTCGGTGGCCGCGTAGACCTCGTCGGCGCCGGCCGCCTCGCACACAGCGGCCAGGGCGGCAAGGTCGTCGGCGGCTCGGCTGCCGGTGTCCACGGAGGCCAGCAGCAGGGCCTGCGCGTCGGTCCGCAGCCCCATCGGCTGGTACGCCTCGATCGCCCGCAGGTGGGTCTGGTCGAGCAGTTCCAACAGGCTGGGCGTGAGCCCGCGGGCCGCGATCTCGGCCACCGCGGCACCGGCCGCCGCAGTGGACGGAAAGACCGCCACCAGGGTCAGCGACTCGGCCGGCGCGGGCCGCAACGCCACAGTCACCTCGGTGATCACCCCGAGGGTGCCCTCCGAGCCGACGAAGAGCCGGGTCAGGTCGTACCCGGCCACCCCCTTGGCCGTACGCCGGCCGGTGCGCAGCACCTCACCGGAGGCGAGCACCACCTCCAGGCCGAGGACGTACTCGGTGGTCACGCCGTACTTCACGCAGCACATGCCACCGGCGTTGGTGGCCACGTTGCCGCCGATCGTCGACGACTCCCAGGAGCCGGGATCCGGCGGATACCAGAGGCCCTGCTTCGCCACCGCCCCGGCCAGTGCCGCGTTGACCACCCCGGGTTGGACCACAGCGATCCGGCTCACCGGGTCGATCTCCCGGATCTCGTCCATCGCCACGGTGCTCAGCACCACCGCGCCGTCCACCGCGTTCGCCGCGCCGGCCAACCCGGTCCGCGCACCCTGCGGCACCACGGGTACGCCGTGCCGCGCCGCTGCCCGGACCACGGCGACCACCTGTTCGGTGCTGCGCGGACGGGTCACCACGAGCGGGGTGCCGGCGGCGCACAGGTCGGCCTCGTCCCGCTGGTGCATCCGCAGCAGGTCCGGGTCGGTGAGCACGGCGTCGCCACCGAGCGCGTCGCGCAGGTCGTCGAGGAGATTGGTGGGGGCCATGCAGCCGAGGCTAGGTCGCCAGCGGGCGATCATCAACATGATCAACTGAGCGGGATAGCTTGGGCACCATGCTCTACCTGGACCGGCCTGCCTGGCCGTGGCGCGGTCGGCTCTGGTCGCACCTGATCAGCGACGTCTCGTACGCCGAGCTGCACGCCTTCGCCGAGACACTCGGCGCGCCCCGACGCGGCTTCGACCGGGACCACTACGACATTCCGGCCGACCGGTTCGCGGCGGCGGTGTGGCTCGGTGCCCAGGTGGTGCCGAGCCGGGAGCTGGTCCGGTTGCTCCGCTCCGCGGGACTGCGTCGCCCGAAACACCTGGTCAGCCCGCGCCCGTCGACCCCTCGCTGAGCGCGGCCAGCTCGCGGCGCACGTTGCCCCGGGCAGGCTCCTCCCATCGGGCGGCCAGCGGCGGCAGCCGGAACAGCGCGGGCAGCGCCAGCAGGCCGGTCAACACAGCGGCCCGCCCGGCCCGGAAGGCCGGCTCCGGCACGTGCGCGTACTCCCGCCGGATGGCTGCCGCGTACCTGTCGTAGTCGGCCGGCGGGGCGGCCAGCACGACGAGGTCCGCGTCGCACAGCAGGGCGCCGTCCGGGTCGCCCGGTGCCACGGTGTGCCCGGCGGTGAGCAGTACCAGACGGTGCACCTCCGCCGCCGTGGGCGCCGGCACTCCGAGCCCGGCGAGCACGCTCTCGGCCAGCGCGGCACTGTCGCGTTCGTTGGCGTCGCCGACGGCCCGCGGGTCGTAGACGGCATCGTGGAACCAGGCCGCCAATCGGACCACGTCAGGCCGGCCGGCCAGGTCGGCGTGCTCGTCCACCACGTCGAGCACCGCCGTCAGGTGGGCCACCGTGTGATAGCGCCGGTGCGGCTCCCGCCACCGGGCGAGCAACTGCTCCCCGGCACCGGTCGACGTCGGGCCCGAACCCGCACCGGCGCCCCGGGCCGCGATTCGCCAGCGATCCAGCAGATCAACCACCGCCCGAGTCTGCCGCATCCGCCCACGACGCGCGAGAAGGGAGGATTCAGCGGGCCCACCACGGGTAGTCGCGCCCATGGCCGTGGCCCGGGACAAGCGACCTCCGATGGTGCGACGTACCGCGCTGCGCAAGGGGCTGGTGGACATCGACGGTGCCCGGATCGCCGAGGCCACCGAGGAGCTGCGCCATCGCGGCCGGGCCACCCTGCACGACCGGCTGCACCGGGTGCGGATGGCCGGCGGGCTCGCCGTGCAGGCCGGGCTGGCTGCCGGGCTGGCGTACTTCGTCTCGCACCGGCTGCTCGGCAACCCGCAACCGGTGTTCGCGCCGATCTCCGCGGTCGGCACCCTGGCCGCGTCGGTCGGCCAGCGGTTCCGCCGGACCGTGGAGTTGATCGTCGGGGTGGGCGTCGGGGTGGGCGTCGGCGACCTGTTGATCTATTTTCTCGGCACCGGGGCGTGGCAGCTCGGCCTGGTGGTCACGGTGGCGATCCTGCTTACCATCTTCGCCGGGGCGAGCGTCGCCATCGTCATTCAGGCGGCGGCGACGGCGGTGCTGATCGTCACGCTGAGCCCGTCGACCCAGAACCTGGAGATCCCCCGCTTCGTCGACGCGTTCCTCGGCGGTGGGATCGCGCTGCTGGTCACGGCTGTGCTGCTGCCACTGAACCCGCTCCGGGTGATCAACCGGGCCGCCCGGCCGGCGCTGGACCTGCTCGCCGCCCAACTTGACGCCACCGCCGACGGGCTGCGCAGCCGGGACCGCGCCGGCATCCAGCGGGCACTGGACCGGCTGCGCAACAACAAGGAGGAGCTGGCCACGCTGGGGGAGGCGATCGAAGGCGCGAAGGAGACAGCCACCCTCTCCCCGGCCCGGTGGCACCGCCGCGACGAGTTGACCCACTACGCGGAGGCGGCCGACCCGATCGACCGGGCGATGCGCAACAGCGGCACGCTGATCCGCAGGTCCGTGACCCTGGTCGAGGACGAGGAACCGGTGCCCGATCCGATGCCGGACGCGATCAACCACCTCGCCGAGTCGGTCCGGCTGCTCAAACACGAGTTCGCCGCCGGCGAGGAACCGGAGAAGGCCCGCGAGCGGTCGCTGCGGGCCGTCAGCGAGGCCGGGCGAGCGTACGGCGACGGGGTCGGCTTCTCCGGCAGTGTGGTGGTCGCCCAGATCCGGACCACCGCGAGCGACCTGCTGGTGGCCTCCGGGATCGAACAGGAGGAGGCGAACCGGTGGATCCGCACCGCCTTCGGTGAGCAGGAGCGCCCCGTCGGAGAGCCCGCCGAGCCGGGCGAGGCGCCGAAACCACCCACCGCCCCGCCGGTCGGCTGAGCGAGTCGCGCGGAGGCCTCAGCCCAGCTCGGCGAGCGCGGCGAGCAGCCGGTCCACCTGGGCCGCCGTGCTGCCCAGGCCGATGCTGGCACGCAGCGCGGTGGGCGGCAGGTCCCGCCGACCGGTACGCCCCGCCGCCTCGGTGAGCAGCCGCCGGGCCAGCGGGTGAGCGCAGAACAAGCCGTCCCGTACGCCGATGTGGTGCTCGGCCGCCAGTCGCGCGGCCACGTCGCTGGATTCCCAGCCGGCGACCACGAACGAAACGATCCCGACCCGGGGCGCGTCCGGACCGAAGGTGCGCAGCTCCACGACGTGCGGCAGGGCGGCGATGCCGGAGCGCAGTCGAGCCAGCAGCGCCTGCTCGTGGGCGGCCAGTGCCGCCCGGTCGGCGTCGTCGAGCGCCGCACACACGGCGGCCAGCGCCACCGCGCCGAGCAGGTTCGGGGTGCCGCCCTCGTGCCGGGCCGGCCCGGTCGCCCAGGTCACGTCGTGGGTCGCCGGCCCGACGTGGCTGGTGGCACCACCACCGGCCAGGTACGGCGGGGCGTCGTCCAGCCAGTCCGCCCGGCCGATGAGCACACCCGCACCGAACGGCGCGTACAGCTTGTGGCCGGACACGGCCAGATAGTCGACGTCGAGGGCGAGCAGGTCGACCGGGACGTGCGGGGCGAGTTGCGCGGCGTCCAGCACGATCCGGGCGCCGTGCCGGTGTGCCACCCGGGCCAGCTCGGCGACCGGCCACAGCTCACCTGTCACGTTGCTGGCACCGGTCACCGCGACCAGCACCGGCAGCGCCGGGTTGCTGCCCCGGCGTAGCTCGGTGAGGGCGGCGGCGAGGTCGCGTACCGCCGCGTCGGGGTCGGTGGGCACCGGCAACCGCACCGAGCCGCGCGGCCAGGGCAGCAGGTTGGCGTGGTGCTCGCCGGCGTTGGTGACCACTGTCGTGCCGGCCGGCAGGGCCCGCGCCAGCAGGTTGAGCGCATCGGTCGTGTTGCGGGTGAAGATCACGTGGTCGTCGGCGCGGCCGCCGAAGAAGTCACCGACCGTCTGGCGGGCCTGCTCGTAGGCGAGGGTGCAGCGCCGGGACAGCGCTCCCGCCCCACGATGCACGCTCGCGTACCAGGGCAGCAGCTCGGTCACCGCGTCGGCGGCGGCCCGCACGCACGGTGCGCTGGCCGCGTAGTCCAGGTTGATCTCGCCCGGTACGCCGAGGACGTCCAGCGGTCGCGACGAGGCCGGCCGGGGCGCGGCGTCGACGCGGATGGGCAGCGAGGAGACAAGGGTGACGGACACGCCGGAACCTCCGGGGTCAGGGACCCCGGGTGCGGCATCGGGACGGGGTCCGCGCTTGCCCAGCACACCGATCGGGCTGGGCCCGGTCATCACCCGGGGCACCCCACCGCGAACTCGACGAGGGTTGCCGGCCAGCAAGCCGGGGCTTGACGCTGGCGCTCGTGACCTGCCGGCAGCATAGCGGCTGCCGATGCGACCGGACCAACCGGCGGCAGATCGCTACGCTGACCGCATGGCCGACACCCCGCCCGGTTCACCCCTGCCGTCGTCGCCCGCGCCAGCGGCCCCGTCCGTCGGCGAGGCACCCCGGATGCCGCTGCGCCGACTGGGCTGGCGACGGTTCCTGGCGCTGGCCGGGGTGGTGCTGCTCATCGCCGCCTGCGCGGTGTTCATGGTCTTCACGCTCGGCCAGTCGCTCGGCGTACAGGCCCTGCTGATCGGGGTGGCCGCCGCCATCCTGCCGGTGCCGGTGCTGGTCGCCTGCTTCCTCTGGCTGGACCGGTACGAACCGGAGCCGTTGAAATATCTGATCTTCTGCTTCGCCTGGGGAGCGTTCGTCTCCACCGCCGCCTCGCTCACCGTGAACGACTTCGCGGCCAACCGCTTCGAGGACTGGGGTCTGCCGTCCGCGCTCACCGGGGTGCTGGTGGCGCCGTTCATCGAGGAGCTGACCAAGGCGCTCGGCCCGATCCTGCTGCTGGTGTTCCGCCGCCGCGAGTGGTCCGGGATCACCGACGGCCTGGTCTACTGCGGGCTGTCCGCGGTCGGCTTCGCCATGGTGGAGAACATCCTCTACCTGGGCGGGTTGGGCTACGCGTCCGGTGTCGACCGGTACGGCCCGGCCACCGGCATCCAGCAGGTCATCGCGATCTTCATCCTGCGGATCCTGCTGTTCGGGTTCGCTCACCCGCTCTTCACCTCGATGACCGGTGTGGGGCTGGGCATCGCGGCGCGGACGGCCGACCGACGGGTCCGGGTGCTCGCCCCGATCGGCGGCCTGCTGCTGGCGATGATGTTGCACGGCACGTGGAACCTGCTGCCCACACTGACCCAGGCCACGGGCCAGGCGTTGATCATGCTGTACGGCTTCCTGGGCCTGATGGTGCCGGTGTTCTTCGGGATGGTGGGGCTGGCGGTGTGGCTGCGCGCCTGGGAGGGGCGGCTCACCGAGCGGACCCTGCCGGACTACGTACGCGCCGGCTGGCTGAGCCCGCCCGAGGTGGCCGCGCTGAGCAGCCTCGGCCGGCGGCACGCGGCCCGCAGGTGGGCCCGGCGGGTCGCCGGCGACGCCGGGGTGCGCGCCATGCGCGGTTACCAGTCCGCCGCCACCCGGCTGGCCCTGCTGCGTGACGGCACGCTGCGCGGCCTGGACCGCAAGCCCGCCGACCAGGACCGGAGCGCGCGAGAGGAGCGGGAGCTGTTGGACGCGATCACCGCGTACCGGTCGTTCTTCGTCGGCCGGGACCCGCAGGCCCCGACCGGGGTCTGGGACGGCAGCCGCTACCACCTGCGCTTCCCGGACGGTACGCAGCGCCCGGTGGACGCGCCGGACGAGCCGGTGGTGCCGATTCCGGTGGTGCTCGCCCCTGCTGCGCCTCCGGTGGGCTACGCCCCGTCCGGCTGGCCCGCCCTGCGACCGCCCGCGCCCTGGCCGCCGAATCACCCCTGACGGCCGGTGCCCCGGCCGGCGGCCCAGCTCAGGTCATCAGGGTGGTGAGGAAGTCACCGAAACCCTGGAACATCGCGATCAGCGCCGCCCCGATCGCCTTGAACATCTGTGCGGCGCCGTCCGGCCGGAAGGCCACGAAGTAGATCAGGAACGCGACGCTGCCCCAGGTCAACAACTTCTTAACGAATACCGGCATCGTCCCTCCCCAGGGCCACGGTCGCCGGATGGCTTCCCGTCGTGCGGCCGGGCAAACGGCGCGCGGCGGGGCGTGGTGGCCCGGGGGAGGTGCGTCAGAGGTAGAGGCCGGTGGGGTCGTTCTCGATCCGCTCGGCGGCCACGGCGTGCACGTCCCGCTCGCGCAGCAGCACGTACCCGCGGCCGTGCAGCTCGACCTCGGAGCGGTCGTCCGGGTCGAAGAGCACCCGGTCGCCGGAGACGATGGCGCGGACGTTCGGGCCCACCCCCACGGCGGTGGCCCAGGCGAGGCGCTTGCCGACCTGGGCGGTCGCCGGGATGACGATGCCGGCGGTGGAGCGACGTTCGCCCTCGCTGCCCTCCATTCGCACCAGCACCCGGTCGTGCAGCAGGCGGATCGGCAGGCCAGCGTCGAGATCGTTGTCGACGGTCACGCCGCAGACGCTACCGTGTGGCCGACGGCCGGCCGCCGGTGGTTACGCCGGTGGGGGCGGGGGCAATGTGTGGCGGAACTGCCCTACGGTGTCGGCAACGGACGTATGCTGTCCGACCTGTCGCCGTGGGCGGACCGATTTCTTCTGCCAGGAGGTGCGCTTGAGCCGCTTCGAGCGGGTACGCGGGCGGCTGCGCCGCGCCTACCAGTCACGACAGGAGTCGGCGCGCTCCGACGAGGGCAGCACGACCGAGGAGTTGAGCGGCGTGTCGGACGCCGCCCGGGTGGCGTCGCCGGCCGTTCCGGGGCCGACCGCACCGCCGAGCGCCTCGGTCTTCGGCGCGGAACCTCCGGTGGACCTGCACAGCTCGACCTCCAGCCGGGATGACGCTGACGTTCCGCACGGGCTGCGGATCGCCGCCGCGTGGTGCTGGCGCCTGATCGTGATCGGTGTGGTGGCCTGGGCCCTGCTCCGGATCGTCGGCACGATCAAGATCGTGATCATCCCGTTGGCCATCGCTCTGCTGCTCTCCGCGCTGCTCGCGCCGGCGGTGGGCTGGCTGCTGCGGGCCCGACTGCCCCGGTCGCTGGCGACGGCGGTGGTGCTGGTCGGCGGCCTGGCCGCGGTGATCGGCACGCTGACGCTGGTGGTCAACGAGTTCATCCGCGGTGTGCCGGAGCTCAGCGAGAAGTCCTCGGAGGGCGTGCGGCAGATCCAGGACTGGCTGAAGACGGGCCCGCTGCACCTCTCCGACGGCCAGCTCGACCGCTACATCGACGAGGCGCAGGCCTGGATCAACGACAACACCTCGAAGTTCACCAGCGGCGCGCTGAGCACGGCCGCGACGCTGGCGGAGGTGCTGACCGGCACGCTGCTGGTGCTCTTCGCGACGTTCTTCTTCCTGCGCGACGGCAACCGGATCTGGCGTTTCCTGGTCCGGCTCCTGCCGGTCGCCGCTCGGTGGAAGGTCGACGACGCGGGCCGCGCCTCCTGGCACACGCTCGGCGCCTACGTGCGCGCGACAGTGCTGGTCGCCTTCATCGACGCGGTCGGCATCGGCATCTTCCTGGTCATCTTCGACGTTCCGTTCGCCTTCCCACTGGCCGCGCTGGTCTTCCTCGGCGCGTTCATCCCGATCGTCGGTGCGGCGCTCTCCGGTGGCGTGGCGGTGTTGGTGGCGCTGGTCGACAGCGGCCCGGTCACCGCGTTGATCATCCTGGGTGCGGTGATCGGTGTGCAGCAGATCGAGGGGCACGTGCTCCAGCCGCTGATCATGGGCCGGGCGGTCGCTCTCCACCCGCTCGCCGTGATCATCGGTATCGCCGCCGGTGTCGTACTCGCCGGCATCACTGGCGCCCTGGTCTCCGTGCCGCTCATCGCGGTGCTGAACACCGCGGTCCGCCGGCTCGCCGCCCGAAGGGTCCCGGACACCCCACCCGACGCCGTGGTCGTCGCCTCCCAGGCACCCTGACCTCCCAGGCCGCCGGCGACAAGATCGCGCACGATCGTGGAAACAGTGGTCTCCCCGCTCGGGGAGGCCACTGTTTCGTGTTGTAGCGCGATCTTGTCGACGTGGGCTCAGGACTTGGCGAGGCGTTCCAGGGCGCCGCGGGCCACCTCGGGGCGGGTCGTGTACCAGAAAGGCGGCAGCGAGCGGCGCAGGAACGGCCCGTAGCCCCGGGCCGTCTCCAGTCGGGAGTCGAGCACCGCGACCACGCCCCGGTCGCCGGTCGCCCGGATCAGCCGGCCCACGCCCTGAGCCAGCCGGACCGCCGCGATCGGCACGCTGACGGCGGAGAAGCCGGACCCGCCGCCGGCGTCCACAGCCGCCGCGCGGGCGGCGGCCAGCGGCTCGTCCGGACGGGGGAAGGGCAACCGGTCGATGACGACGAGCTGACAGGCGTCACCCGGCACGTCCACCCCCTGCCACAGCGACATCACCCCGAACAGGCAGCTCGCCCGCTCCTCCCGGAACCGGCGGACCAGCAGGGGCAGGGCCTCCTCGCCCTGGAGCAGCACCGGCAGGTCGGTCCGCGCCCGCAGCAGCTCCGCGGCCTGCTGCGCGGCCCGCCGGGAGGAGAAGAGCCCGAGAGTACGACCACCGAGTGCCTCGACCAGCCCGAGCAACTCCTCCCCGGCAGCCTCGGGGAGCCCGGAGACGCTGGGCCGGGGGAGGTGCGCGGCGACGTACAGGATGCCCTGCCGGGCGTAGTCGAACGGCGACCCGACGTCGAGTGACCGCCAACCGGGGCCCTCGGTGGCCGGTACGACGGGGGTGACGTCGCCAGCGAGGCGACGGCCCGGCGCCTCGGCGGCCGGACGGCCCGGGCCGGTGCGGGCGGCCAGCGCGGCCGCGGCGGGAGTCGGCGGGGCGGGCGGCGGCGCGTCCAGCCCGAGGGCGCGGGCCACCGTGTCGAACCGGCCGCCCAGCGCCAGGGTCGCCGAGGTGGCGACGACTGTGCGTTCGTCGTACAGGTGGGTGGCGAGGGTGCCGGCCACCGAGAGCGGCGCGACCACCAGCGCACGACGGCTGCCGCTGTCGTTCTTCTCCACCCAGGCCACGTCGTGGTCGGCCTCTTCCAGCAGCCGCTGCGCGGTGGTGGAGAGCTCGTCCAGTGCGGCCTTGGCCTGCTGCTTGCGCACCGGGTCGGGGTCGTCGGACTTGACGTCGCCGATCGCGTCCAGGGCGGAGCGGGTCGCCGCGTCGAGCAGCGTGCACGCCTCCCGAAGGGGCGTCGGCAGCCCGGCGGTGAGTCGCCCGGCCGGCGCCTCGGCCAGCCCGACCGCGAGGGCGTCACCGGCAGCGGTGAGCGCCTCGGCGGTCTCCGGCCGCAGCAGCGTACGGGCCCGCCGGGTCGTGCGGTCGATCAGCTCGGGCACCAGCTCCGCCTGGGCCGCGGAGGAGACCCGGTCGGCCAGCTCGTGCGCCTCGTCGACGATGAGCAGCTTGTGCGGTGGCACGATGTGCCGGTCGGCGAGCATGTCGACAGCGAGCAGGCTGTGGTTGGTCACCACGATGTCGGCCTCGCGGGCACGGGCCCGGGACGCCTCCGCGAAGCACTCCTGCCCGAACGGGCACCGGGTCGCGCCGACGCACTCGCGGGCCGGCATGGACACCAGCCGCCAGGCCTGGTCGTCGACGCCTGGGTCCAGCTCGTCGCGGTCACCGGTGGCGGTCTTCTCGGCCCAGTCACGCAGCCGCTCGATCTGCTTGCCCAGTCGGCCCGCCTCACCGAGCCACTTCGTCCCACCGCCGGGGCGGGCCGCCGGGGCGTCGAAGAGGGTGTCCTCCGGTTCCTCCTCGGTGGAGTTGTCCAGTCGGGCGAGGCAGAGGTAGTGGTGGCGACCCTTGAGCACCGCGAAGGTGGGCCGACGCCCCAGCACCGGCTCGACCGCGTCGGCCAGCCGGGGCAGGTCGTGGTCGACCAGCTGGGACTGCAACGCCAGGGTGGCGGTGGAAACCACCACCGGGCCGTCCACGGTGAGCGCCGGCGCGAGGTAGGCCAGTGACTTGCCGGTGCCGGTGCCGGCCTGCACGAGCAGATGCTCGCCGCCGGCCACGCACTCCTCGATCGCTTCGGTCATCTGCTGCTGGCCGGGGCGTTCCGCGCCGCCGGGCACCGCGCCGACCGCAGCCGCCAGCAGCTCCGTGCCGCTGGGCCGGGCACCCCGCCGGCGGCCCTTGCCGCGGGCCGACGGGGTGGCGGAACCGGTGGCGGTGCGGGGCGGAGTCACCGTGCGACGGTACCCGTCGCCGCCGACACCGGCCGCGCCCATCCGCCGCGTGGCGAGATGCCGGCACGACCGGCCGGTCCGGTCCGTGCCGTCCGGTTACCGCCGCGCTACGACGCGTGGGCAGTATCGGTTAGGGTGCGAATCATGCCGAGCGACATGGTCCGAGTGATCTACCGCAAGTACGACGGCAGCGCCCACCGCGACTACCCGGCCCGTCGGCTCACCGAGGACGATCTCGGCATCTGGCTCGGCGTGCCCGAGGGCACCGCCTCGGTCTACCACGGCCGGCCATCGGTGGAGAAGATCCCGTTCGTGCTGCTGGTGCCACATCGCGCCTGGTGGACGGCCATGTTCAACCCGCCGCCCCGCACCAGCGAGGTCTACTGCGACATCACCACCCCGGCCCACTGGGAATCCGACGACGTCGTGCACATCATCGACCTGGACCTCGACGTGGTCCGGCGTCGGGCCACCGGCCTGGTGGAGCTGCTCGACGAGGACGAGTTCGCCGAGCACCGGGCCCGGTTCGGTTACCCGGACGACGTGGTGGCCGAGGCCGAGGCCGCGGCCCAGCGGCTGCTCGGGTCACTCGGCGACGGCACCGAGCCGTTCGCCACCGCGTACCGCAAGTGGTTGGCCCTCGTGGTCTGAGGCCGCACCCCCGCTCGGTCGGCTCACCAGCGCGGCGGCCAGGCGTCGTCGTCGCCCAACGGCACCAGGCCGGTCAGTTTCTCCGGGTTGAGCTGGTTGTAGATCGCGGTGATCCGCCCCTGGTCCACGGCGAACGCGGTGACCAGGCGGATCGGCCGCCCGTCGCTGTGCACCGTCTCCATCTGCAGGCCGAGCGCGCCGTCGACCAGAACCGGTCGCGACCGTACGCGGTCGGCGTACCGGCCGGCACGGCCGAACAGGCCGAGCGTGAAGCGACCCACCGCCGCCGCACCGAGCACCGGCTGCCGGGCCGCGGGGAAGTGCCCGCCGGAGTCGCCGACGAAGACCACGTCCGGCGCGAGCACCCGGAGCAGCTGGTCCAGCTCGCCGGACTCGGTGGCGGCGACGAACGCTTCGAGCACCCGGCGCTGCTCGGCCAGGTCGGCGGTGTGCCGGGGGACGTCCGACGAGGTGATCGCCCGTCGTGCACGGGAGGCGAGCTGACGGGCGGCCACCTCGGTGGTGCCGAGCGCGTCGGCGACCCGGGCGAACGGCACCGCGAACACGTCGTGCAGCACGAGGGCGACCCGCTGCTCCGGCGCGAGCCGTTCCAGCACCACCAGCAACGCCGCGCCGACCTGGTCGGTGCGGACCGCCCGTTCCGCCGGGTCCGTGGCGTACGCGTCCGACGACGTGCCGCCCAACGCGCTCACCACGGGTTCCGGCAGCCACTGCCCGGGGTACGCCTCCCGCCGCACCCGGGCCGAGCGGAGCACGTCCAGGCAGATCCGGGCGCAGGTGGTGGTCAGCCACGCGGACAGTTCACGGATCTCGGCGCGGGCCGTCGGGTCGGCGAGCGCCCCGGCGTAGCGCAGCCAGGTCTCCTGCACCGCGTCCTCCGCCTCGCTGCGGCTGCCCAGCATCCGGTGGGCCACCACGAGCAGCCGGCCCCGCTCGGCCTCGAACTCCGTCGCCAGGTCCCGCACGACCCACCACCCTCCCGGTCGGCACCGTCCTGGCATACATCCTCCCGTCGACCGCACGCGCTGGCAGCCCCGCTCGTCACCCGAGGGGTGGCCCTCGGCGGGCGGAAGGCCTGCGGGTGGGCGATGATCCGTGGATGAGCGCACCCCAGCAAGGGCAGATCGTGGCACCGGCCGGCGGCTCCGTGCGGGAGCTGCTGCGGGTCACCGCACCGGTGGATCTCGGCGCGATCGACCCCCGTTCCACGCCCGGCCTGCCGGAGACGGTCGGTCGCGGTGAACGCCGTAAGGCCTGGGCGCGAGAGCAGGTGGAGCTGGTCGGCGGAGAGCTGGGCCGGCAGCAGGAGATGCTCTTCGCGATGGCCAAGACCGGGTCGGAGCAGCCCGCGCACCGGGTGCTGCTGGTGCTCCAGGCGATGGACTGCGGTGGCAAGGACGGCACGATCAAGCGGGTGGCCGGTGCGATGAACCCGCTGGGTCTGCACATCCGCTCGTTCGGGCCGCCGACTCGGCAGGAGTTGCGGCACGACTTCCTCTGGCGGATCCGGCGGGAGCTGCCGCCGGCGGGGTACGTGGGGATGTTCAACCGCTCGCACTACGAGGACGTGTTGATCGCCCGGGTCGGTGGGCTGGTGCCGGAGGCGACCTGGCGGGCCCGCTATGACGCGATCAACTCGTTCGAGCGGGAGCTGACCGAGGGCGGGATGACAGTGGTCAAGGTGATGCTGCACATCTCGTACGAGGAGCAGGGCAACCGCCTGCTGGAACGGCTCACCGACCCGCAGAAGCACTGGAAGTACAACCCCTCCGACATCGACTCCCGGGGGCACTGGGACGACTACCAGGCCGCGTACGCCGAGGCCCTCAGCCGGTGCGCGACGGACGCCGCGCCCTGGTTCGTGGTGCCGGCGGACCGCAAGTGGTACCGGGACTGGGCGGTGGCCCATCTGCTGCGTGAGACGTTCGACACGCTTGATCTGGGGTATCCGGCTGCCGATTTCGACGTGGCTCAAGAGCGGGAACGGTTGCTTGCTGGGGGACCGGGTGCGGGTGGGACGGCCGAGATGAACAGCAGGTGAACGAGCGGTGAATGACGCTTGGCCAGGGGTGGGCCGGCGAATTCGCGGTTCTGTCGGCTCCTAGCATTCACCGAGCGGACGCTCTTCGGGCGCCGCCACCCTTCCACCGACGCGACGAGGTCTGTGCTGTGAAGTTTTCCTTCCGCCCCACCGAGGGCGCCTTCTACGAGCTCTTCACCAGGGCCGCGCAGAACCTGGTCCGGGGCACCGCGTTGCTCAACGAGCTGGCCCTGCCCGGTGTCGACGTGCAGTCCGTGAGCGAGCGGCTGACCGAGGTCGAGCACGACAGCGACCAGATCACCCACGACCTGTACAAGAAGATCAACTCGACCTTCATCACGCCGTTCGACCGGGAGGACATCTACCGGCTCGGCTCGCTGCTGGACGACGTGATGGACCACCTGGAGGCCGTCGGTGACCTGCTCTACCTGTACGGGCTGACCGAGCTGCCGGCGCTGCCCCGTGAGCTGCACGAGATGGTGAACGTGCTCGACCAGCAGGCCAAGCTGACCGCCGACGCGATGCCCCGGCTGAAGTCGATGAAGGATCTTGAGGACTACTGGATCGAGTGCAACCGGCTGGAGAACGAGGGCGACCGGATCAACCGGCAGTTGCTCGTCCGCCTCTTCTCCGGCGAGTACGACGCGTTGACGGTGCTGAAGATGAAGGAGGTCGCCGACGAGCTGGAGGCCGCCTGCGACGCCTTCGAGCACGTGGCGAACACCGTCGAGACCATCGCCGTCAAGGAGTCCTGAGCCGGTGTCCCCTGAACTCATCGCCGTGCTGGCGGTGATCGCGGTGGCCCTGGCGTTCGACTACACCAACGGCTTCCACGACGCCGCCAACGCGATCGCAACAAGCGTCTCCACCCGGGCGCTGACACCCCGGATCGCCCTCGGGCTCGCCGCGGTCGGCAACTTCGTCGGCGCGCACTTCGGCGCCGGGGTGGCCAAGACCGTCGGCGACGGCCTGGTCACGCTCCCCACCGGGGTTGCCAGCCTCGGTGTGGTCTTCGCCGGTGTGCTCGGCGCCATCGCCTGGAACCTGATCACCTGGTACTTCGGTCTGCCCTCGTCGTCCTCACACGCGCTCTTCGGCGGTCTGGTCGGCGCGACCCTGCTGTCCACCGGCGGCATCGTGCAGTGGGTCACCATCGGCGAGAAGGTCATCCTGCCGATGATCCTGTCGCCGATCGTCGGTCTCACCCTCGGCTACGTGCTGATGCTGGCCATTCTCTGGCTGTTCCGCAAGGGGCAGCCGGGCAAGCTCAACCGTGGCTTCCGGTGGGCCCAGACCGTCTCGGCAGCCGCCATGTCGGTCGGTCACGGCATGCAGGACGCCGCGAAGACGATGGGCATCGTGGTTCTCGCCCTGTACACAGGCGGTTTCCAGGACGACAAGACGCACATCCCCGGCTGGGTGTTCTGGACCTCGGCCACGATGCTCGCCCTGGGTACCTACGCCGGCGGTTGGCGGATCATCCGCACCCTCGGTCGTAAGATCATCGACCTGGGCCCGCCGGAGGGCTTCGCCGCCGAGACGGTCGCCAGCGCGGTGCTCTACTTCAACGCCCTGGTGCTGAAGGCCCCGATCTCGACCACCCACACCATCACCTCGGCGATCATGGGCGTGGGCGCGACCAAGCGGCTCTCCGCGGTCCGCTGGAACGTCGCCGGCAACATCGTGCTCGCCTGGATCGTCACGTTCCCGGCCGCCGCACTGATCGCCTGCGTCACCTACCTGCTGGTCCGGCCGCTCTTCGGCTGACCCGGCCCCGGGCCCCTTGTCGACGCCTCGCGCGTCAACAAGGGGCCCGCTCCGTCAGACGTAGCGCACGCCGATCTGCTCGCGGACCGTGTCCAGCAGCGCCATCACCTCAAGGGTCGTGGAATGCGGCACCACCGGGCTCTCGGTCAGGCCGGCGGCCAGGCAGCGCTGTACCTCGATCGCCTCGTACTGGTAGCCGTTGCCAGCCCCGTCGGCGACGATCGTCTCCGGCTCCGCGCCGGCCCGGTGCACTGTCACGGAACCGGGCCGGAAGAACGGCTCCGGCAGGTCGATCCGCCCAATGGTGCCGGTGATCGAGGCGGTCTGCCCGCTCAACCCGACCATGCCGCAGCTCAGGGTCGCCAGTGCTCCGGTGTCGTAGCCGAACAGCATGCCGGTGTTCTCGTCCGTCCCCTCCGGGCCGAGCTGCGCCCAGGAGCGGATGTGCTGCGGCACGCCCAGCAGCAGATGGGCCAGGCTGATCGGGTAGATCCCCAGGTCGAGCAGGGCGCCCCCGCCCAGCGCCGCGTTGCGCATCCGGTGCTCCGGCGGGAACGGACCGGCCACCCCGAAGTCGGCCCGGACGCCGGTCACCGTGCCGATCGCCCCGTCCGCGATCAGCTCGACCACCCGCAGGATCATCGGATTCAGCCGCATCCACATGGCCTCCATCAGGAAGACCCCGGAGGCGCGGGCAGTGTCCACCAGCTCGGTGCTGGTGGCCAGGTCGAGGGTGAACGGCTTCTCCAACAGCACCGCGCGCCCGGCGGTCAGGCAGGTCATCGCCGCCTCGTAGTGCGCGGAGTGCGGCGTCGCCACGTAGATCGCGTCGATCTCCGGGTCGGCGGCCAGCTCCACCCAGGAGCCGTACGCGCGCTTCGCGCCATAGGTGTCGGCGAAGCGCTGCGCGCTCTCCGCGGCGCGGGAGCCGACCGCGACCAGTTCGGCGTCCGGCACCAGCCGGAGGTCTTCGGCGAAACGGCTGGCGATGTGGCCGGTGGCCAGGATGCCCCAACGAGTCATGTCGGGCACGCTAGCCCAGCCAGGTGAACCACCCGCCGCCCGGCCCGATGGCCGATGGCTCGTCCGCCCAACCTCTGCCGCACCGAGGTGCCTGGCACACCAACCAGCCCCGCCGGTCGGGGAACTAGGCTCGCCGCATGACGATCGACAGCGACGGTTTCGCAGCCCCGGCCGCACTGGTCGAGCACGCCCGCCGGTTCCAGGCCGAGGGTGGCACCCCGGCGACGCCGCGGGTCGCGGCCACCGTGTTGCTGCTGCGTCCGACCGACGCCGACTTCGAGGTGTACGTCATCCGCCGGGTCGCCGCCATGACCTTCGGCGGGATGTACGCCTTCCCCGGCGGCGGGGTGGACCGCTCCGACTCCGAGGCACACCTGGACTGGGCCGGGCCGGCACCCACTGAGTGGGCCGGGCGACTCGGGGTGACCCCGGACGCCGCCCAGGCGGTGGTCTGCGCCGCCGCTCGGGAGGTCTTCGAGGAGGCGGGCGTGCTGCTCGCCGGCCCGGACCGCGAGACCGTGGTGGGCGACGTCAGCGGCGACGACTGGGAGGCTGCCCGGCAGGACCTGGAGGGGCGCCGGCTGGGCTTCGCCGCGCTGCTCGCCGAGCGTCAACTCACCCTGCGGTCGGACCTGCTGTTGCCGTGGAGCCGGTGGATCACTCCCGAGTTCGAGCCGCGCCGCTTCGACACGTACTTCTTCGTCGCCCTGCTGCCGGCCGGGCAGCGGACCCGCGACGTCTCCGGCGAGGCCGACCACACCCTGTGGATCCGGCCGGCGGACGCGCTGGCCCGGGCCCAGGCCGGAGAACTGACCATGCTGCCGCCGACCGTGGTCACGCTGGCGCAGGTTGCGGCGGCCGGCGACCTGGCCGGTGTGGCGCGAGCGGCGGCCGAACGGGACGCGGCCACCCCCGTCACCCCGCGCCTGGACCTGCCCCCGAACGGCGAACCCCGCTTCGTCCTGGGCTGACCTGCGGCGGCGGCGCGCGTGTCCGACGCGCACCGTCAAGATCCGCACAGCTTCAGGGATACTGCTGCCTCGGACGCGCGGGAGGCAGCAGTATCCGGGTAGTTGCGCAGATCTTGGGCGCGGTCTGGGTAGGGGTATGCGGCTCAGCCGAAGCGGCCGGTGATGTAGTCCTCGGTCTTCTTCACGCTCGGGTTGCTGAAGATCTTCTGGGTGTTGTCGTACTCGATCAGCCGACCCGGGTCGCCGGTCTTCTCGATCGAGAAGAAGGCGGTCCGGTCCGACACCCGCGCGGCCTGCTGCATGTTGTGGGTCACGATGATGATCGTGAACTTGTCCTTGAGCTGGAACATCAGGTCCTCGATCGCCAGGGTGGAGATCGGGTCGAGCGCCGAGCACGGCTCGTCCATCAGCACGACCTGCGGCTCGACCGCGATGGTCCGGGCGATGCAGAGCCGCTGCTGCTGACCGCCGGAGAGGCCCGCGCCGGGCTTACCCAGCCGGTCCTTGACCTCGTCCCACAGGTTCGCCGAGCGCAGCGCCTTCTCGGCCGAGTCCTCCAGGATCGACTTCTTGCGGACCCCGTTGAGCTTCAGCCCGGCCACCACGTTCTCGAAGATGCTCATGGTGGGGAACGGGTTCGGCCGCTGGAAGACCATGCCGATCGTGCGCCGGACCGCGGTGACGTCCACGTCCCGGTCGTAGATGTCCTGGTCGTCGATGGTCAGGCTGCCCTCGACCCGGGCACCCGGCAGCACCTCGTGCATGCGGTTGATCGACCGCAGGAACGTGGACTTGCCGCAACCGGACGGCCCGATGAGGGCGGTGACCGTCTTCGGCTCGACGGTCAGGTTGATGTTCTCGATCGCCTTGAATCCGCCGTAGTACGCGGTGACGTTCGAGGCTGAGACGCGCTTGGCCATGGTGGTACCTCCGGGGTTCATCGGCTGAGCCGGTTGCGACGGGCCAGCAGCTTCGCCGCGATCGTCAGGATGAGAACGAGGGCGACCAGGGTGAGTGCCGCGGTCCACGCCCGTGCCGGTGCGTACTTCGACGCGTCACCGGCCTGCTGGTAGACGAAGAGGGACAGCGACGACTGGTTGTTCTCGAAGGGGTTCGTGTTGATCGCGGCGCCGCCGCCGGCGACCAGCAGCACCGGCGCGGTTTCGCCGGCAGCGCGGGCGATGGCGAGCATGACGCCGGTGACGATGCCGGGCAGTGCCGTCGGCACCACCACGCGCAGGATGGTCTTCCATTTGGGTACGCCGAGCGCGTACGCGCCTTCGCGCAGTGGCGCCGGGACGAGGCGGAGCATCTCCTCGGTGGACCGGACGATGGTGGGCAGCATGAGCACGCTCAGCGCGAGCGCGGCGGCGAAGCCGGAGAAGCTCGGCCGGCCGTCGTTGAACCACGGCGACACGACCAGCACCCAGAACGCCAGCACGAAGAGGCCGGAGACGATCGACGGGATGCCCGTCATCACGTCCACGAAGAACCGGATCGCGAAGGCGAACTTGCCCCGGCCGTACTCGACGATGTAGATCGCGCAGAGAACGCCGAGCGGGACGGTGATCACTGTGGCGATACCGACCTGCTCCAGCGTGCCGACGATGGCGTGGTACGCGCCGCCGTTGGCGTCCCGGGCCCCGATGTTGTTCATCGAGGTCTGGAAGAAGTTGGCGTCGAACCGCTCGGCGCCCTTGCTGACCAGCGTCCAGACCACCGAGACGAGCGGCAGCACCGCCAGCACGAAGGCGGAGTGGATCAGTGCGCTCCAGGTGCGGTTGCGCGCCGACCGGCGCCCCTCGACCGCGTTGGCGGCGGCGAAGAGCCCAACCAGGTAGAGGATCGCGCCGAGGACGACCACGAGGACCGGGCCGCCGATGTCGGTGCCGTAGACGATCACGGCGGAGAGCAGCAGGGCTGCCACGGCGATGGCCGGGGCGGCGTACCAGGGCAGCCGCCTGGCCCGCAGCGAGGCGGGCTGGGCCGGCGGCCGGGTGCGGTGGGAGGTGACGGTTGTGGTCATGCGGCCGACTCCGTGAACTCCCGGCGGCGGTAGATGATCGCCCGCGCCGTGATGTTGACGATCAGCGTGATGGTGAACAGCACCAGACCGGAGGCGATGAGCGCGCCCCGGCCGGTCTCGTTCGCCTCGCCGAACGCGTTGGCGATGTTGGCGGCGATGGTGTTGCCGCCGTTCTGGATCAGGTTGAACGAGATGCCGAAGGTGATGCCGAGGGTCAGCGCCAGGGCGATGGTCTCGCCGAGCGCCCGGCCGAGGCCGAGCATCACCGCGGCGATGATGCCGGGGCGGCCGTAGGGCAGGACCGCGGTGCGGAGCATCTCCCAGCGGGTGGCGCCCAGGGCGAGGGCGGCCTCCTCGTTCGCGGTCGGCGTCTGGAGGAACACCTCGCGGGAGAGCGAGGTGATGATCGGCAGCACCATGATCGCGAGTACCAGGGCACCCAGCATGATCGACTTACCGAACGGGCCGTCGCCGCCGAAGATCGGGATCCATCCGAAGTACTCGTTCAGCCAGACGGAGAAGTCCCGGACCGGGTTGATGAAGATGTCCCGCCCCCAGAGGCCGAAGACCACGCTCGGCACGGCGGCGAGGAGGTCGACCAGGAAGCCGAGCGCGGTGCCCAGCCGGCGGGGTGCGTAGTGCGAGAGGTAGAGCGCGATGCCCAACGCCACCGGCACCGCCATGAGCAGCGCCAGCGCCGAGCTGAGCACGGTGCCGAAGGCGAGTGTGCCGATGCCGAACTTCGGCTTCGTCTCGTTGGGAGACCAGCCCTCGTAGGACCAGAAGTTCTCGGTGTTGGCGCGGAGGGCCGGCACCGCCTTGGCGATCAGGAAGATCGCGATGGCGGCGATGATGACCAGAACGGCGGTGCCGGCGGCCAGTGTGAGACCGCGGAAGGCCCGCTCGGCGCCGAACTTGCGGCTGCGCGGCAGTGCGCCGCCGCCGCCCAGTCCGGTGCCGCCCGGGGAACGGGTGCTGACTGGTGCCTCGGCCACACGCGCCGAGGCACCGGCGGGCCACTCGTGACTCTGGGTCACGCGCGTCCCGCCGGTGCCGGCGTCGGCCGAGCGGTGAGGGGTTTCACCCATCTGCTCGCTCGATTCGGTTGCGGAGGTGGTGGGGTCGGGTCAGGAGAGGTTCTTGACCGCGGTCTCGACCTTGGTGCGGACCGTCTCGGGCAGCGGGGCGTAGCCCAGGTCGGTCAGCGAGGTCTGGCCCTCGGCGCTGGCGGCGTAGCCCAGCAGACCCTTGACCAGCTTCAACTTGTCGGCCGCGAGGCCCTTGCTGCAGACGATCTCGTACGTCGCCAGGACGATCGGGTAGGCCCCGGCCTCCTTGGTGTTGTAGTCGATCTTCAGCTTGAGGTCGTCGCCCTGGCCGTCGATCGCCGCGCCGGCGATGGTCTTGCCGGCCGCCTCGGCGGTCAGCGCGGCGAACTCGCCCGCGCCGTTACCGATCTTGGCCATCTTCAGGCCGGCGTTCTCGGCGAACGACCACTCCATGTAGCCGATGGAGCCGTCGGCGCCCTTGACCGAGCTGGCCACGCCGTCCGAACCCTTGGCGCCGGTACCGCCCGGGGCCTTCCACGCCTTGGCCTTGCCGAGGGTCCAGTCGGTCTCGGCGGTCTTCGACAGGTAGTTGGTGAAGTTGTCGGTGGTGCCCGACTCGTCCGAGCGGTGGACGGTCTGGATGGTGGTCGACGGGAGCTTGGCGTCCGGGTTGTCGCCCTTGATCGCCGCGTCGTCCCACTTGGTGACCTTGCCGGCGAAGATCTTCGCCAGGGTGGCCGGCTTGAGCTGGAGGTTGTCCACGCCGCTGACGTTGTAGGCGACGGCAACCGGGCCGATCACCATCGGCAGGTGGATGGCCTTGCCGCCGACGCACTTGGCGTCGGCCTGCGGCTGCTCCTCCGGCTTGAGCGCGGAGTCGGAGCCGGCGAAGTCGGCGGTGCCGGCGATGAACGCCTGGATGCCGGCGCCCGAGCCGGTGGGCTCGTAGTTGATCGTGGTGCCCTGGCACTTCTGCTGGTACGCCTTGATCCACTCGGCCATGGCGTTCTTCTGCGCCGACGAGCCCTGGGCGTTCAGCGTTCCGGTAGCGCAGTCGACCGCGGCGGTCGAGCCCGAAGCGCTGGCGCCGGAGGCGGGCTCGTTGTTGTCCGAGCCGCATGCACTGAGGCCGAGCGTCGCGGCAAGGGCGAGGCAGGCAATAGTGCCGTACCGCTGGAGCTTCACCTGAGGGGTTTCCCTTCGCGTCTGACTTGGCGCCCCGATCCCGGGGGCCGAGGACCGGCACTGACCGGCTGACACGAAAGTTAGAAGTGCCAGGTAGCCGGTTCGCCGGTCACAAGTGAACGCAGGGTGAACACGTACGGCCCCGGAGGTGACCGCTTGCTGAGGGTGAGTTGTCCGTTAAGTGAACCGGGATACGCCTGTCGGAAGTATGGGCATATTTCCGGTTCGGCGTTATGCCGCCGACGCCCGGCCGTTACCCGCCGGTGACCACGGTCAGCCCAGGTGGTAGTTGATGTGCGCGGACCAGCGGGCGAAGCCCAGCCGTTCGTAGAGCGCGACCGCTCCGGTGTTCGACTCGTCCACGTAGAGCATCACCCGGTCCAGGCCGCGCTTGTCCCGCAGGTACGCCAGCCCGGCTGTGGTCAGCGCCCGGCCGAGCCCACCGCCGTGCGCGGTCGGCTCCACTCCCAGGACGTACACCTCGCCGATCCGGGCCGACCCGGGGCGCTCGTGCACCTTGGTCCAGTGGAAGCCGAGCAGCCGCCCGGTCGAGGTCTCCTCGGCGAGCAGGAAGCCGGCCGGGTCGAACCACGGCTCGGCAAGGCGGGCCGCCAGGTCGTCCGAGGTCCACCGGCCCTGCTCGGGGTGCTCGGCGAAGGCGCGCGCGTTGAGACTGAGCCAGGTCGCGTCGTCCGCACCGGGCTGGAACGCGCGCAGCGCCACCCCGTCGGGCAGGCGCGGCTCGCCGAGCGGGGCGGCCAGTGGCCGGCGCAACTGCCAGAGCACCCGCGCCCGGGTGAAGCCGAGATCGACGCCGAGGGCGGCGGCGGACGGGTGGTCGCCGTGCGCCCACGCCCGCAGTGGCCCGGTGGCCGAGGCGAGCACGCCCCGGGCCAGTGCGCGGCCGGTGCCCCGCCGTCGGTACGCGGGGTGCACCACCAGCTCGACGCCGATGCCGCCGACGGGGTCGGTCGTGTCCAGGTGCGCGTACCCGGTCAGGGTGCCGTCGTCGGTGCGGGCGATCAGGTGCACGGCCGGGGCGTCCGGGTCGCGCAGTCGGAGCAGGACGTGCTCGTCGAGCGGGTCGGCGCCGTCGGTGTCGCCCGCCGAGCTGGCGAGGGCCAGCACGTCGGCGATGTCCGCCGGTGCCAGTCGGTCGGTCCGGGTCACCTGGTCGCTGGTCGGCTCCGCGCTGCTCATCCCGTCACCGTATCCGTTGCGTGTCGTGACGCCCGGTCCGTCGCCGAGCGAAAGCTGTGACTCAGGTCGGGTCGGTGGGCAGGGCCTCCAGGTCGAACCGCGCGGTCAGGTCGGGCAGGATCCGGCGCAACGCGTCCACGGTGCCCTGCCGGTCGCCGCCGGCGTCGTGCAGCAGCACCACCGAGCCCGGTTCGGCCTGGCTCAGCACCGTCGCGGTGATCTTGGCGGCACCGGGTAGATCCCAGTCCGACGGGTCGACCGACCAGTGCAGCGGGGTCATGCCGAGCTGCCGCGCCACCGACACCACCGGGTACGTCCAGGCGCCGCCCGGCTGGCGGTACCAGACGATCGGCGCGTTCGGCACGGCCGCCCTGATCGCCTCGTTCGTGCGCAGGAGATCGGCCCGGATCGCGTCGGCCGACCGGGCGCCCAGGCCGACGTCGTGGTGCCAGGAGTGGTTGCACAGGGTGTGGCCCTCGCCCACGATCGCCTGGACCAGGTCGGGGTGGTTCTGAGCGTTCTCGCCGACCACGCAGAACGTCGCCTTCACATCGAATTCGCGCAGCATGGCGAGGACCTGCGGGGTGTACCGCGGGTCGGGCCCGTCGTCGAAGGTCAGCGCGAGCCGTGGGGAGCCGGTGGTGGCGTGCGCGCCGAACAGCTTGTCGCCGCCGCCGTCCCGCTCCGACCCGTCCTGGCCGGCCTCGGTGGGGCCGTTGCTGGCGCCTGGGTTAGGGACGTCGCCCGGCTCGCCGTCGCTGGGCTGGTCGGCGTAGTGCGGGCCGTCGGCGTGCGCGGTGACATCGGTGGGATGCCGGGGGGTCGGGTCGACGACGAGGCTGCGGCCCAGCGCGTACGCCGAGCCGAGCAGCGCCGCCAACACCAGCGTCACGATTCCCGTCGCCCGCGCGGTCGAACTGACCCGCGTCATGGCTTCCGCCCGGTTTGCCGGCCAGGCCGACCCGTCGCCCCCGTGGTCACTGCGCGCACCGTCGCCCCTTTCTCCGACAAACCCGGCAGTCAGAATAGAACCGCCAAGCCGCGCAAAAAGGGCATATAGGAAAGCTGAGTGACTCGTCGATCAGACGGGCAGGGGCGCGTGCTCCGCCTCGGGCAGGGACCGTGACGGCGGGACGACGAACTTGTAGCCGACCTGGCGGACGGTGCCGATCATCGACTCGTACTCCGAGCCGAGCTTGGCGCGCAGTCGCCGGACGTGCACGTCCACAGTGCGGGTGCCGCCGAAGTAGTCGTAGCCCCAGACCTCCCGCAGGAGCTGGTCCCGGGTGAACACCCGCCCCGGGTGCTGGGCCAGGAACTTCAGCAGCTCGAACTCCTTGTAGGTGAGGTCGAGAGGGCGGCCCTTGAGCTTGGCCGCGTACGTGTCGGGGTCGATGGTCAGCTCACCGGCCCGGATCGAGCCGCCGGCGCCGGCGGTCGCGTTGCTCAGGCGGCCGACCGCGAGCCGCAGTCGCGCCTCCACCTCGGCGGGACCGGCCGAGGCGAGGATGACGTCGTCGACGCCCCAGTCGGCGTTCAGTGCGATCAGGCCGGCCTCGGTCACCACCGCGACCAGCGGCACGCCGAGCCCGGTGGCGTGCAACATCCGGCAGGTCGCCCGGGCTTCGCTCAACTCAGACCGGGCGTCCACCAGCACCGCGTCGGGGCTGGGGCCCGCGACCAGGGTGCGGACATCGCGCGGCGCGGTGCGGACCGAGTGCGGCAACAGGTCGAGTGCCGGCAGCACAGCCGACGGTTCGCCTGCGCGCGCGGTCACCAGCAGCAGGATCTCCACGATCACCTCCGTCCCGGCGGCGCTCGGCCGCACGCGACCAGACACACTCGCGGGGGAGTGTGCTGAGAAATTGCGTGGTCCCGGCGTCGCTGACGGGCGGGGTAACGGGGTTGAGCGTAACCGATCGCCTCGGCCGCGCCGTCTGGCCATTTCCCGTTTGTCTACCTTGCCCCTGATCGTGGAGCAGATTTTAACGTTGCTGAAACCCGTGACCGTCGTGTCCGGCTGCCGGTCTGGCACGATCGGGTCGTGTTTCCCTCCACCTCGCCCGAGGCCGGCCGCGAATCGTGGCCCGCCGGGCCCCACCCGGGCCCGGCCGCCGCAGCGACGCGCGGCAACCCGCCCGCGCCGCGTACCGGTCCGGCCACCACCGACGGCGATCGCCGCGAACGAAGTGGGCCTCGCCGAGCCCGTCGCTCCGGCGAACCGGCGCGCCGATCCGAAGACGAGATCGACGAGCCGGAAGAGGAGGTCATACCCCCGGTCGAGGTGCACCGTCAGCTCGCGTTGACCATCGCCGGCTTCGCCGCGCTGCTCGGCGTCGGCCTGGTGCTCGGCGCGCAGACGTCCGGGCCCGGTCACCGGCTGCCGTTCGCTTTCATCATCTTCGGCGTCCAGTTGCTCTTCGTGCTCGCCTGGACGATTGCCATGCGCCCGCCCGCGATGCTGGTGGTCGCCGGGATCAGCGTCGTTGTTGCCGCACTCGCCGACATCGCCGCGGTGCAGACCGACGTCGCCGGTCTGGCTCCGCTGGGCTACCTGGCCGCCGGCGGCTTCCTCGCCGCGGTGCTCGGCCAGTTGGTCCGTCGCGTGGACCGGGTCCGGGTCACCGACTCCCTCGGTGCCACGCTGCTCATCGTGGTCGGGGTGGTGGCTTTCGGCACCCTGATCGTGCTCAGCCGGATCCCGGCCGGCACCCAGGCGATCACCGTCTGCCTGACGGCGAGCGGCGTCGCGCTGACCGTCGCCCGGCTCACCGACGCCGTCCTGCCCTGGCCCCGGCTGGCCCCGCAGGTGCCCAGGGGCGCGGCTGGCGTGGTGGCTGGCGCGATGGTCGGCACGCTGACCAGCGCACTTCTCGGCAGCTACCTGGTGGCGCCCTTCACGCCGACCCGGGCCGCCGTGATCGGCCTGGTCGCGGCGGTCGCCGCCGTGCTCTCCGACCTCGCCGTCGGGTACGCGGAGGCGGGCCGGCTGATGGCCGGAGAACCGCCCACCATGTGGGTGGCCCGGCACATGCAGGGTCCGCTCGGCGGCTTCGCCCTGGCGGCACCGGCCGCGTACGCGATGTGCATGCTCTTCCTCTGAGTCACGGTTGAGCCTGGAGCCGGTCGGGTACCTACGGGTGCGCCGCGCAGCGGCACCGGTGTGGACGACCCGTCGCGGTGCGGCGGGTGGAGACAGGAGGCGGCGTGGCGGAGGACTATCCGGCGGACGGGGCGCGGCCCCGACGGCGCGGCCGCAAGCTGCTCATCGGCCTGTTCGTCCTGCTCCTGGTGGTGGCGGGGTTGCTGGTCGTCGCCGACCGGGTGGCGGTCGGGGTCGCCGAGCGGATGATCGCCGACCGGGTCCGCCAGGAGATCACCAAGCAGGGCGCGCAATCCGCCGAGCCAGATGTGGAGGTGGGCGGCACGCCGTTCCTCACCCAGGTGCTCGATGGCCGCTACCAGCGGATCACCATCAACCTTCGGGACGTGCAGGCGCCGGTCGAGGGCGACGTCGTGCGGCTGTCGGTGCTGGACGTGGACGCCCGCAACGTCCGGGCCTCACTGGACACTCTGCGCACCGGCCAGGGTGACATCGTGGCGGACACGGTCAACGGCACCGGCACGATCAGCTACGACAGCCTCGCCGCGCTGCTGAAGCGTCCGGGGCTCACGCTTGGCGAGCAGAACGGCAAGCTCGCCGTCACGGGTCCGGCCGACATCCTCGGTCGGAAGATCACGATCAGCGGCACCGCCGACGTCACCGTCGCAGACAACGGCGCCGTCGCCCTGCGTTTCAACGACCTGGACGCCACGGGTCTGCCGAACCTGCCTCTGGCGCGCGGCCTGCTGAACAACTTCGCCAAGGACATCTCCATCGACGTGCCCCTGCCCGACCTGCCGTTCCAACTCGCCGTCCGGGAGGTCCGGCCGCTGCCGGAAGGGTTGGCGGTCACCGCCGACGCGAAGAACGTACCGATCAATTCCGTCAGCTGAGTGGGAACCCCATCCGGCCGGTGATCCGGTCGATTCCCGGATGGTGGTCGGCTCAGTGGCAGCCCCGTCACTGGCTGGTAGGCTCCCTGGCCATGGGGACCCACCTCACCAAACGGCGCGCGGTCGACCTGTGCCGCGTGGCCACCTGCCTGTGTCGCCCCGTCATCTGACGGCGGGGCTGTCTCCGGCCGCCTGACGGCGGCCACCGGCACAGGGTTCTCGCACCCTCCGGTGATCCCACCGAATGCCCGGCAGCGGCGCCGTCGCACGAACCCGTGATCCCGTCCTTCCGCTGGGTCCCGCGCGTGGTGCGACAGTTACACCCATCAATGCTCGCGCGTTGGCTCACCATCCATCCTCACCAGGGAGTGATTCGATGAGTCGCGACACCGCACTCGTTTCGGCCGAATGGGCCGAGAAGAACCTCGACGCCCCGGGCGTCGTCTTCGTCGAGGTCGACGAGGACACCTCGGCCTACGACACCGGCCACATCGCCGGCGCCATCAAGATTGACTGGAAGACCGACCTGCAGGACCAGGTCCGCCGGGACTTCGTCAACAAGACGCAGTTCGAGGCGTTGCTCTCCGAGCGGGGCATCAGCAACGACGACACCGTCATCCTCTACGGCGGCAACAACAACTGGTTCGCCGCGTACGCCTACTGGTACTTCAAGCTCTACGGCCACGGCGACGTGAAGCTGCTCGACGGCGGTCGCAAGAAGTGGGAGCTGGATGCCCGCCCGCTGGTCACCGACTCGGTGGCCCGCCCGGCGACGCAGTACGTCGCGCAGGAGCCGGACACGTCGATCCGGGCCTTCCGGGACGAGGTCGTGGCCGCGATCGGCACCAAGAACCTGGTCGACGTGCGCAGCCCCGACGAGTTCGCCGGCCGGCTGCTCGCCCCCGCCCACCTGCCGCAGGAGCAGGCGCAGCGGGCCGGGCACATCCCCACCGCGATCAGCGTCCCGTGGTCGAAGGCGGCCAACGAGGACGGCACCTTCCGGTCCGACGACGAGCTGCGCAAGATCTACGGCGACGCGGGGCTCGACGACGGCAAGGAGACCATCGCCTACTGCCGGATCGGCGAGCGCTCCTCGCACACCTGGTTCGTGCTCCAGGAGTTGCTGGGCCACCGCAACGTCAAGAACTACGACGGTTCCTGGACCGAGTACGGCTCGCTGGTCGGCGTGCCGGTCGCGCTCGGTGACGAACCCGGGGAGGCCTGATCATGACGCTCCCCATCGCCGCGGGTTGCGCCGCACCGGACCAGGCCGCACCGTTGCCGGCCAGTCTGGACCTGGAGAAGGAAACCGTCATCACCGGGATCGTCCGCTCCACCGAGGACGAGCCGGTGCCGGGCGCGTACGTCCGGCTGCTCGACTCGACCGGTGAGTTCACCGCCGAGGTGGTGACCTCGCCAGCCGGCCAGTTCCGGTTCTTCGCCGCGCCGGGCTCCTGGACGCTTCGGGCGCTGTCCCGGCACGGCAACGGCGACACCGCCGTCACCGCTGGCCGTGGCGTCAACGAGGTTGGCGTCACCGTCGCCTGACCCACTGCTCTGATCGACCGGGGCCGGTCACCCTCCTGGGGTGGTCGGCCCCGGTCGTGTGTTCGGCGAGGCGCCGGTGGTGTGGGCGACAGCCGGTCACGGGTCCTCGGCGGTCACCGCCGTCCCGCCGGGACGGGCCGCGAAATCAATCGGCATACGTCACTATCTACTGGTGGAAATCACAGGTGAGGGTGGCATGTCCGGCGAAGAGGTTCCGATCGTCGTCTGCGTCAGCGCGGACATGTCGATGCGGGAGCGGGTGCTGCGTCAACTCGACGGCCTCGGCCCGGTGCTCAGCTGTGCCGACCTGACCGAGCTGCGCGAGCTGCTGTCGTCGCCGGCCACCCCGCCGCCGGCCCGTCCCTCGACAGTGCCGCCCGCCGCTCCGGTCCGTCCCGCGATCGTGCCGGCCGGCGTGCCGCAGGGCCTGGTCAGGTGGGGTGAGCTGGTCGTCGACCGGGCAGGACACCGGGTCACCTGGCGCGGGGACCCGCTCCCGCTCACCCCCACCGAACGGGAACTGCTCGCCCTGCTCATCGGCCCACCGCTGGTGGTGTGGAGCTACGAGCAGCTCTTCGCCGCCGTGTGGAGCGGCCCGTACCGGGGCAGCGCCATCCTGCACTCCGCCGTCAAGCAGCTCCGGCACAAACTGCGTGGTCTCCCGGGAGGGCCGCAGGTGCACACCGTCCAGGGGATCGGCTACCGGCTCGATCCACCACCCCGCTCGACCTGACCGCCGGTGGGCCGGCAGCACACCCGTGACACCATGGCCGGGTGAACGGTGCTGTCCAGACGGGTTGGGCTCCTTCGGCCGGTCCCACCGCGCCGCCTCCTGCCCGGTCGTGGCGGCGTGCGTTGGTGGCCGCGACAGCGGCCTGGGCCGTGTTGCTGGCCCTGCTCACCTGGACGTCGGTCCGCGACGACCCACCGACCGTGCGCGAGCAGCGGTCCCTCGACCAGGCCGGCCCGGTGGTCGACCGGGCGATCGGCGAGCTGGCCCGGGCGGCCGGTGCGGCCGGTCTGCTGGAGCTGGGCCCGGCGCGGATCGCGGAGGGTTGCCCGGTCACCCCGTTCGCCGACGGGGCGAGGCTGCGGCGTGACGTCGGGGTGCTCGCGCCCACCGGCTCCGAGCAGACCGTGCTGGAGGGGATCGCCGAGCGGCTGCCGGCGAGCTGGCGGGCCGGGGTGGGCCCCGGGCTGAACGGCATCGAGCTGTACGCCGACGCCGGAGAGTTCGTGGCCGTCCAGGGACGGCCAACCGCGGACGGCCGGGTGCGAGTGGTCGTCGACACCGGTTGCCGACCGGTCGGCTCCGGCTACACACCGGCCGGGGCCACCGCCGGCCCCGAGGCCGCCGCCCTGACCGCGGCGCTGCGGGCGCTCGACCGCCCGGCCGACGCCGCGCCGGAGCTGGTCACCGCACCCTGCCCGGGCGGCGGGTCGGCCCACACCGTCCGTTCCGCTGAGGGCCCCGGCCCGGCCGCGCCGACAGCCGCGTTCGCCGCGCTGGCCGGCAACGCCCCACTGCTGGACCAACCCCCGGTGTACGCGTACCGCACCGGCCCGGTCACCGTGCTGGCCGAGCTCAACGAGGACGCGACCCGGCTGGCCGCCACCGTCGGCTGCCCGGGTTGAGCCGGGCGGTTTGCTCGGATCAGCCGCCGCCTGGCTGATCCTCCGCGTCACGGCTGCGACCCAACGCGTCGACCTTCCCCCACCGACCGGGGATGTCCAGCAGCTCCACCCGGCCCATGCCCGGTGGCACGGCCGGGTCGATGATCAGGTGCTCGCCCTGCGGCTCCAGGCCCAGCATCACCCGGAGCAGCAGCAGCGGAGTGCCGGTCGACCAGGCCTGCGGGCTGCACGCGGTCGGATACTCCACCGGGTAGTCGGTGAGGTCGCGGGCGTAGCCGGCGAACGCCTCCGGCAGCCGCCCCTCGAAGTAGCGGGACGCGGCCAGCATCGTGTCGCAGATCAGCCCGGCCTCATTCCGGAAGCCGTACCGCCACAGCCCCCAGGCGATGATCGAGTTGTCGAACGGCCACACCGTGCCGACGTGGTACCCGATCGGGTTGTACCGTCCCTCGTCCTCGGCGAGCGTCCGCACTCCCCACCCGGAGAACAGGCGCGGCCCGAGCAGGTGCTCGACCACCTTGCCGGCGCGGGACTCGTCCACGATGCCGCTCCACAGCAGGTGCCCGATGTTCGAGGTGAGCGCGTCCACCTGCCGGCCGTCGGCGTCCAGCGCGAGCGCGTAGTACTCGCGGTCGGCGATCCAGAAATCGCGGTCGAACCGCCGCTTGAGGTCGGCGGCCTCCCGCTCCAGCCGGTCGGCGTACGCCGGGTCGTTCCAGAAGGTCCGGGCCAGCCGGGCGGCCCGGATCTTCGCGTCGTACGCGTACCCCTGAAGTTCGCAGGTCGCTCGGGGGAAGCCGGGCATCTCGCCGTCGGCGTACGAGATGGCGTCCCAGGAGTCCTTCCAGCACTGGTTCTGCAGACCGGTCTCCGGGTTGCGGGTCTGGTACCAGAGGTAGCCGGTGCCGAGCAGGTCCCCGTACGTGTCGATCCACTGCAACGCCGCGCGGACCTGCGGTTCCAGCTTGCGGACGAGTGTGGCGTCACCGGTCCACCGTTCGTACTCGTCGAGCAGGATGATGAACAGTGGTGTCGAGTCGGCCGACCCGTAGTACGGCGAGTGTGGCTGCTCCTCGAAGCCGGCGGTCTCCCCGTACCGCAGCTCGTGCAGGATCTTGCCGGGCTCCTCGTCCCGGAAGTCGTCCACCCGGTGCCCCTGTAGTCCGGCCAGCATCAGGATGGTCGGGGGGACCAGCTCCGGCAGGAACGGCAGCACCTGCAACGAGGTGATGATGCTGTCCCGGCCGAACAGGGTCATGAACCAGGGCAGTCCGGCGGCGATCAGCCGCACGCCCAGGGCGATCGACTCGTAGCGCAGGGCGGCCAGGTCGTTGAGGCTGCGCCGGTACGCCCCGGCCAGTGGCTGGCAGTCGCAGCCGAGCTTCGGCGCCCGGTCGATCAGTTCCTGCTGCTCGGCCCGGATGGCGTCCGCGCTGCGGCTGCCGCCGTAGGGGAGGGTCGCGCGGATGTCCTCACCGCGCGCCCCGAAGACGACGCTGGACACGCGTAGCCGGGTGGTCCACCTGCCGTTGCGGGCTATCCGGATCCGGAAGGTCATCCCGGTGGGGTCGACCTGCCCCGGCGCACTGGTGCTGACCGTCGTCTCCCGGTGGAACGCCTCCCGGCGGTAGGTCAGCCGCAACTCGTTCTCCGCGACCGTGACAGTGGTGCGCCCCTGTTTCTGCCGGCGGTGCTTGATCTCGAACAGGTCGGCGAAGTCGGCCGCGATGTCGATCCGGACGGTGAACTCGACGTCCGCCTCGGTGTGGTTGAGGACGGTCAGCTCCTCCGCGAAGCTGCCCACGATCGCCCGGCTGCGGATCACCGACGCCTTGGCGTCCAGGTAGTGCGTGGGTTCGCCGGGGGCGAGAAAGAACTTGGTGCGGTACGACTGCGTGTCGTCGACGGAGAGGGCGTGCAGCCGCTGGCCGTCCAGGGTGAGCACCCACTTGGACAGGAACCGGGTGTCGAAGGAGAACAGCCCGGTGGGGAAGTCGTAGGACGGCTCGATGTCCCCCCGCCGGTCGCTGACCAGGAAGGTGTTGCCGTCCAGAATGCTGACGAGTTCCTTCACGTCGATCGCCTGGCCGCCCGGCGGGCCACCTCACGGGGGTCGCGGGTGCCGGGTGGGTCGGGGAAGAACCGACGGAAGGCGAGGAAGAGCACCACGTTTCCGCTGAACGTGCTCTCGTTGCGTAGCACCGCCGCGACACCCTGCGCCTCGCCGGTGATCAGTCGATCGAAGAGGGCGGCGCTGCTGAACCAGATGGCGTCGGCCGGCCCGCGCTCGCGGCTGACCTGCACCGATCCGGGCCGCATCCGGACCAGCCAGTGCTCGGTCCGGTGGTCGCTGCCGAGGTCGATCTGCAGGGTTCCGTCGGCCAGGCCGCCCAGGACGTCCGGGGCGCGCGCCGGCAGTGATTCGAAGAACCTCTCCGCCGCCTCGGTCACATCCGAATCGTAGGCAGCCGTCCGAGATGTCGGGTCGGTATCGGCACTCCGCCCGGATCAGCCCCACCGGGTCGGATGGTCAGTAGACGAGTGCCTGCGCGCCCTCGGCCAACGCCTCCTCGACGAAAACCGCGGCGCCCGCGATCCGCACCCCGGGCAACACGTCGTCCGGGCCGATCTCCCGGCGGGCGGCGCACTGGGTGCAGGCAGTCACCCGGCCACTGGTCAGGATGACGTGCAGCAACTCGGCCAGCGGTGCGGAGTGCGGCAGCTCGAACTGTTGGGCGCGACCGGGCAGCGCGAACCAGGTCGATTCACCGGTCAGCCAGAGCGACACGTCCACCCCGGCCGCGACAGCCGTCGCGGCGACAGTGAATGCCTGCGCGCACCGCTCCGGGGCGTCCGCCCCCGCGGTGGCCTTGACGACGAGAGTGCGGGCCATGTGGCCCAGCATAGGATGGCCGGGATGGTTACCGAGATCGGGTTTGTCAGCCTGTTGGTCGCTGGCCTGGGCGGGCTCGCCGGTGGCCTGGTCTACCTTGCCGTACGCATTTCGAGAGGACGCTGGTGAGCGCGAGGAGTGAGCCGGGTCTGCGAGCCCCGCAGTCGCGAACGAAGGTGGCCCTGTGAGCGAGAACCCGCTGCAGCCGCCGTGGCTGAACGCGCCGCCGGTCGAGGAGTACCCGTTCGAGGAGAGCCACGACCTGCGGGTCGGGCCGAAGCTGCACCCCGCGCTGGATGGCCTGCTGCCCTACATCGGGCTGTGGCGCGGCCGGGGCAAGGGTGGTTTCCCCACCATCGAGGACTTCGACTACGCGCAGGAGATCCGGATCAGCCACGACGGCCGACCGTTCCTGCACTACGAGTCCCGCGCCTGGATCCTGGACGAGCAGAGCAAGCCGGTCCGGCCGGCCGGTCGTGAGATCGGCTGGTGGCGGCCGGTGCTGGTGGACGGGCGGGCGACCGACGAGCTGGAGGCGCTGCTGAGCACCCCGACCGGGGTGATGGAGTTGCACCTGGGCAAGCGCACCGGCACCCAGGTCGAGTTCGCCACCGACGCCGTGGTCCGGACTCCGACCGCCAAGGAGGTCACCGGTGGCAAGCGGCTCTTCGGCATCGTCGAGGGTGCGCTGCTCTACGCCCAGGAGATGGCCGCCATGGGCCACGGTCTCAGCCCGCACCTCTCCGCCCGGCTCGTCCGGGTCGGCGGCTGACTAGACGGGGAAACCCAGCAGGGCGTGCAGGGCGGGGGTGCGCGGGCAGCGAGCTCGACGCACCCCGTCCAGCGTGTGCACCTCGGCGGCTCCGCGTAGCGACGAGGTGAACCACAGGCCGTCCGCGGCGTGCAGCTCGGCCACCGTGGCCAGCCGCTCGGCGGTGTTCAGGCCCAGCTCGGCGGCGTGGGCGAGCAACCAGGCGACGGTCGTGCCGGCGAGGATGCCGGTTGTCGCGGCCGGCACCGTGCAGAGCGTGTCGTCGGTGAGCCACACCACGTTGGCCGTGGGGCCCTCCAGCCCGTAGCCGTCGGAGGAGACCCACAGCACGTCGTCCACGCCGGCCCGGCCGGCCCAGCGGCGGGCGGCGCTGCTGACCGCGTACGACGTGGATTTGATCCCGGCCGGCAGCCAGCTCAGCCCGGGGCGAGTGTCGGCGGGCACCCCCAGCGGCAGGGTGGCCACATTGATCCCGTTCCGCCGGGCTGCCCGGGAAGGCGCCGGCACCTCGGCCAGCGTGGCGTAGACCGTCGGGGGGCCGCCGGCCTCCGGGCCCCTCGTGCAGACCAGCCGGAGCGCCCCTTCCACGGGCGTCGGCCAGTCCGCGCGTACCTCGTCGAGCAGGTCGGTCAGCGCTGCGGTGGGGGGTAGGGGCAGGTCGATGGCCAAGGCCGCCGCGACCAGGCGGGCCAGGTGCTCGTCGCGCAGCCACGGCCGGCCGTGCCGCAGGTGCATGGTTTCGAAGATGCCGTCGCCGTGCAGGACTCCGAGGTCGTCGCCGCGAAGCACGGGGTCGCCGGTCGGAATCAGGCCGCGCCCGAGCACGGCGATCCGCGCGGTCGGGCCGGCCGTGACCTCCCCGCCGGACGACTTCACCATGACCGTCGAGCGTAGTGGCGGTCGATCGCGATGTGAGGAGCAGCCTGGTGGCCGAACTATGATCGGACGGTGTCCGAATCCTCCCTCGCGGAAATGCTGCGGGCCCGTGGGCTGCGGCTGACGGCCCAACGGCAGCTCGTCCTCCAGGCGGTGCTCGATCTGGGGCACGCCAGCCCGGAGCAGGTGCACACCGCCGTCCGGGAGGTCGCGGCCGGCGTCAACATCACCACCATCTACCGCACGCTTGAGCTGTTGGAACGGCTCGGCCTGGTCACCCACACGCACCTGTCGCACGGCTCACCGACCTATCACGCGGCCGGTGAGCACCAACACGTCCACCTGGTCTGCCGGGAGTGCGGCGCGATCGACGAGATCGATCCGGAGCTGCTGCGCCCGCTCGCCGACCAGTTGGCCACGCAGCGGGGGTTCCGGGTGGATATCGGGCACGTGTCACTTTTCGGCGTCTGCGTACGCTGCGAGAACGGGGACGACAAATGATCGACATCGCGGGCGCGGTGGCCGTCGAGGGCATCGACGAGGCCAGCCGTGACCAGCCGGATCCGGCGCATGTCGCGGCCGGGGTGCGGGGGGTGGCCGCACACTACGGCGACCCGCTGCGTGAGCAGCGCACCCTCGACACCGCTGTCGGTCTGGTCGACCGGTCGCACCGGGGGATCATCGCGGTGCCCGGGGAAGAGCGGGCCAGCTGGCTGCACACTGTCACCTCGCAGCACCTGAGCGCACTGGCCGCCGGTGAGGGCACCGAACTGCTGGTGCTGTCCCCGCACGGCCACATCGAGCAGCACGCCATGGTCGCGGAGGACGGCGAGACCACCTGGCTGGACACCGAGCCGGGGGCCACCGAGGGTCTGCTGGCCTACCTGAACAAGATGCGGTTCTTCAGCAAGGTCGAGCCGCGCGACGCGACCGCCGAGCGGGCACTGTTGTCCCTGGTCGGGCCGGCGGCGACGGAGGCGCTGAGCACGCTCGGCGTGACCGGGCTCGCCGCGCCGGACCAGGTCGCGGTGCCGGGTCCGAAGTTCCCGCACGGTGCCGTGCCACTCCGGGCGAGCGCCCGGTACGACGTACGACCGCTGCCGATCGGCGGCTGGGCCCGCCGCGGCCCGCTCGGGGTGGACCTGCTGGTGCCCCGCTCGGCGATGGACCAGGTCGTGGCGGAGCTGCGCGGCGCGGGCGTGCCGGTCGCGGGGCTCTGGGCGTACGAGGCGATCCGGGTGGCCGCGCGCCAGCCCCGGGTCGGGGTGGACACCGACCACCGGACCATCCCGGCCGAGGTGGACCTGATCGGCCCGGCGGTGCACCTGGACAAGGGTTGCTACCGGGGGCAGGAGACGGTGGCCCGGGTGCACAACATGGGTCGGCCGCCGCGCCGCCTCGTACTCCTGCACCTGGACGGGGTGACCACCGACCAGCCGCCGGCGGCCGGTACGCCGGTGACCCTCGACGGCCGGGCGGTCGGCTTCGTCGGCACCGCGGTGCTGCACCACGAGCTGGGTCAGGTCGCTCTCGCCGTGATCAAGCGGAACGTCTCCGACGACGCCGCGCTGATGATCGGCGAGACCGCGGCGGCGATCGACCCGTCCTGAGCGGGCCGTCTAGGATCGCCGGCATGACAACAGGGACGTTGATCACGGTGGCCCCGACCGGCGCTGAGTCGGCCAAGGCAGAGGTGCCGGCGCTGCCGGTGACCCTCGACGAGTTGCTGCTCACCGCCAAGGAGTGCGAGGCGCTCGGCGCTGCCGTGATCCACGTCCACATCCGCGACGACGAGGCGCGGCCGAGCCTCGACCCGGTGCGCCTGGCCGACACGGTGGCGGCGCTGCGGGAGAGCACGGACCTGATCGTGCAGCTCTCCTCCGGCGGCGCGGTGACCGATCCGGAGGCTGCTCGGCTGGCCGTCCTCGACGCCAGGCCGGACATGGCCTCGTGCACGATGGGCACCGTCAACTTCGGCGACGACGTCTTCCTCAACCGCTGGGAGTTCATCGTCGACCTGCACACCCGGATGCAGGAACGCGGGATCGTGCCGGAGTACGAGATCTTCGACCTCGGCCACCTGTCCGCGTTGCAGCGGTTGCTCGGCAGGTACGGCCTGCCGGCTGGCGGGCACGTGCACGTCGACTTCGTGATGGGCGTGCCGGGCGGTATGCCGGGCACCACCGAGACGCTGGTCGCGGCGCACCGGATGCTGCGGGACCTGCCCGAGGGCACCACGTTCTCGGCCACCGGGGTCGGCCGCAGCACGATTCCGGTGCTGCTGGCCTCCCTGTCGACCGGCGGGCACCTGCGGGTCGGTATGGAGGACACAGTGACGTACGCCAAGGGCCGTCCGGTGGAGTCCAACATGCAACTGGTCGCCCGCGCTGTGGGTTTCGCCCAGCTCGCTCAACGCCCGCCGCTGACCACCGCCGAGGCTCGCGAGCTGCTCGGTCTGTAAGGCCGGGCCGGTCCCACGCTCCTGTCACCCGAGCGGAGGACCACCTGGTCACCCCGCCGACGGGCACCCCGGCACCGTCGGTACCGTCCAGCGCGTGACGAAGACGTACGAGGGTGGCTCTCCACTCGCCGAGGTGGTCCGTTCCGGGTTCGTGGAGGGGGCGCACCGAGGCTCGGTGGTGGTGCTGGACGCCGCCGGTGCGGCGGTGGCGTCCGCCGGGGACGTGACGTCGCCGATCTTCCCCCGCTCGGCCAGCAAGCCGATGCAGGCGATCGGGATGCTGCGTGCCGGTCTGCCGTTGACCGACCCGGCCGACGTGGCGCTGGTCTCGGCGAGTCACGCCGGTGAGGACTTCCACCTGGCCCGGGTCGGTGCGTTGCTCCAGCGGGCCGGGTTGGACGCCTCGGCCCTGCACTGCCCGCCCGACCTGCCGGTGGGCGTGGCCGCCCGGGAGGCCGTGCTGCGCGCCGGGGGCGGCCCGAACCGGGTGCAGATGAACTGCTCCGGCAAGCACAGCGGGATGCTGCTGACCTGCGAGGCCGCCGGTTGGCCGCTGGATGGTTACTGGCGGCCGGAGCACCCGTTGCAGCAGCGGTTGCGGGCGGCCATCGAGGAGTTCACCGGCGAGCAGGCGGCGGCGGTGGGCGTGGACGGTTGCGGCGCCCCGGTGCTCGCGGTGTCGCTCACCGGCCTGGCTGGGGCGTTCCTCCGGCTGGTCGACGCCGAGCCCGGCTCGGTGCCGCGTACGGTGGCCGACGCGATGCGCGCGTACCCGGAGATCGTCGGTGGCACCCAGGCCGACGACACCCGGTTGATGCGCGGCGTTCCGGGCCTGCTGGCCAAGGTCGGTGCCGAGGGCGTGATCGCGGTGGCCCTGCCGGGTGTCGGCGCCGTCGCACTGAAGATCGACGACGGCGCCGACCGGGCCCGGATGCCGGTGCTGGTCTCCGCGCTGCGCCGGCTCGGCGTGGACGCCCCGGTGCTGACCGAGTACGCCGAGGTGCCGCTCTTCGGCGGCGGTGTCCCGGTCGGCGCGGTCCGCCCGCTCTGGTGACTGTCGTCTAGCTCAGAAAGTCGAGCAGTGCGGCGTTGACCGGCTCCGGACGCTCCAGCGGCAACAGGTGTGCGGCGTCCGGCACGTCCGGCAGCCGTACCGCGCCGGGGACCTCGGCGGCGATCCGGTCGGCGAGCCGGCTGATATCCGGTACGTCGGCGGCGCCGGCGGTGACCAGGACGGGCACTGTCAGCTCGCCGAGGCGACCGATCGCCGGCGGCGTCAGCTCTCCCACCTCGACCGCACCGAGCGCCAACTCGGCGGCGAGCGCACGCTGGTCCATCTCCTGCGCGAACGCGAGGAGCGCGGGGTCGACGTCCTGCGGCTGGCGGCCCGGGCCGACCACCCAGAACCGCACCTCACCGGCAGCGCCGGCGACGAAGTCGTCGGGGTCGACCTCGCCGACCAGGTCGTCCCAGAGGTCGTTCGCCTCCTCGGACCACTCGTTGCCGGAGACCGCCGTGTCGAACAGCGCAAGTGCGCTCACCCGGTCGGGGTGGGCCAGTGCGGTGTCGATGGCGACCGCCCCGCCGAAGGAGCAGCCGACCAGGGCGGCACGGGGCAGGTCGAGCGCGTCCAGCAGGCCGGCCACGTCGTCGTGGTGCGCGAACGGGGTCGGCGGCAGCTCCGAGTCCCCGTAGCCGCGCAGGTCCGGGACGATCACCCGGTGGCGGGCGGCGAGCGCGGGAAGCTGCCCTCGCCACATTCGCCGGTCGGCGATGCCAGCGTGCAGCAGTACGACGGGCGAACCGGTGCCCGCCTCGTCGTACGCGATGCTTGCTCCATTGACTGTGATCTTGTGCACGGACGGACCGTACGGATCGGGGGAGCGGGGCGCAACCGCCCGCTGAGACCTTGCTAACTGTGGCTAGCGTTTTGCTTGCAAGAGCTAGCGCGGCCGGTTAACGTCGCGGTCATGGCCACACCGAAGGACCTTCCCGACGTCGGCGGGTTCATCCGCGATCTTCGGCGGAACGCCAAGATCTCGCTCCGTCAGCTCGCCGAGCAGGCGGGGGTCAGCAACCCGTACCTCAGCCAGATCGAGCGCGGCCTGCGCAAGCCCAGCGCCGAGGTGCTTCAGCAACTGGCGAGCGCGCTGCGGGTCTCCACCCCGGCGATGTACCTGCGCGCCGGGCTGCTCGACGACAAGGAAGGCCACGGCGTGCTCGCGGCCATCGCCGTTGATGCCGACCTGACGATGGCCCAGAAGCAGTCACTCACCCAGATCTACGAGACGTTCCGCCGGGAGAACACCCGGCTGGCCGACGCCCAGGCCCCCGCCGAGGGCAGCGGCACCGGGGCCACCGGCGGCACGGCCGGGGCGACCACCCCGACCGATGTCGGCGATCAACCCGCCGACCTGGCCAATCTGGCCGCCACCGGCCCCACCACCGCAGGCGGCACCCCGACCGAGGCTGTACTCGAGTCGGTCGCCGTCACCGAGGCGGGCACCGCACCCGCCCCGGGCAGCACCAACACCCCCGAGAAGAAGGCCGCCGGTCCGGCGGTCCGCGAGGCCGCCACGGCGGCCGAAGAGGAGACGTCATGAGCGAGCCGAAGACCAACCGCATCCCCGCCCCGATCTACGCCGCCGCTGGCGCCGGTGAGCTGGCCATCGAGCAGTTGCGCAAGCTGCCGGCCGTGGTCGGCGTCCTCAGCACCCGGGTCGTCGCCGACCTGGGCGGTCGGGCCGTGCTGACCGGTTACGAGCTGCGCCAGAAGGCCACCGAGACCCTGCGTACCGCCAACGAGACCGCCGGCACGCTGCGCGAGCGGGCGCAGGCCGAACTGGACCTGGCCAAGCTGCGCGACTCGGCCGAGCTGGCCAAGCTGCGCGAGGCCGCCGACCTGGCCAAGCTGCGCGAGGTCACCGACCTCGACAAGCTGCGCGCTGCCGCGACCCGCAACGCCATCATGGTGTACGCGGGCGCCCAGGCCGCCCAGGAGCGGGCCTTCGCCGCGTACGGTGCGCTGGTCGCCCGTGGTGAGCGCGTCGTCGGCGCCGGTGTGCTGGAGGCCGCCGAGACGGTCAACGCCGACATCGAGGCCACCGAGGGTGTGCCGGCGACCGCCGCCACCACCCCGGCTCCCGCCACCACCCCGGCTCCCGCCACCACCCCGGCTCCCGCCACCACGATCCCGGCCGACGTGCCGACCCCGGCCGACGTGGCCGAGATCGCCGAGGCCAAGCCGGCCGCCGTCAAGAAGGCAGCCCGTGCACCGAAGGCCGCCAAGCCGGCCGCGACCCCGTCGGCGAAGCTGCCCCGGGCCACCAAGCGGACCCGCCCGGCGGCCGAGTAGTTCGCCATGTCGACGACCCCGGCGGCGTCCTTGTCGGACGTAGCCGGGGTCCTCGACATAAGCTTGCCGGCATGGCCAACGCCGCGCCGATCTTCGCGTTCGAAGTCCGCTACGTGATCGAGCTGATCCTGCTCGTCTTCGCGCTGATCGTCCAGGGCGTCGCCCTGGTCCACGCGATCACCCAGCGCTCCGACGCCTTCCCCGCCATCGGGACACTGCCCAAGGGTGGCTGGATCGCCATCCTGGCGGTCTGTCTCGTGCTGACCCTGCTCGGCTTCGGGCCGATCAGCCTCTTCGGACTGGTCGGCATCGCCGCCGGTCTCATCTACCTGCTCGACGTTCGGGTCGGCCTTCGCGACCTCAGCGACGGCAAAGGGTTCTGGTGAGAGGTTTCCGCTGGCCACCCCCACCGGACAGCGGCCCCCGCACCTGGGGGCCCGGTCCGGGTGGGCCGCGTACCGGCCGCCCGGCGCTGCCGGAGCCGGACACCGACCTGGTCGCCACCCCGCACGGCGTACGGCTGGAGCGGCTGGTCACCGGCACCGGTGACCCGGTGACCGTGTTCGCGCACGGGCTGGGCAACGGCATCGCCACCACCCGCCCGTTCGGCAGTGGGGTGACGGGCCGCAAGGTGTTCTTCCAGTTCCGTGGGCATGGCCGTTCCGAGGCCCCGGACGGGCCGTGGAACTACCTGGACCTCGCTCGGGACCTACGGGCGATCGCGGACCTCGGCGGGGCCAGTCGGGCGTTCGGCGCGAGCCTCGGCGCCGGTGCCCTCTGCCGGCTGCTCGTGGAGAGCCCGGACCGTTTCGAGAAGCTGGTCTTCTTCCTACCCGCGGTGCTCGACCGGCCGCGTGGCCCGGTCGCGCAGGAACGCATCACGGACCTGCTGGAGGCGGTGGAGAGCGGGGACGCCTCGGCGGTCGCCGACGTCGTCACCCTGGAGCTGCCTCCTGCGGTGCGTAACACTCCCGCCGGCTGGGCGTACCTGCGGCAACGGCTCGACCAGCTGCTCCGCGACGGTCTGGCCGCCGGCCTGGCGAGCCTCGCCGAGCAGACGCCGTTGCGCGACACCACCGCCCTCGCGGCGGTGACCGCGCCAGCGCTGGTGATCGCCAACGCGGGCGACGACCTGCACCCGGTCGAGGTCGCCGAGCGACTCGCCGCCGCGCTGCCCCAGGCCACCCTGCACGTGTACGACCGGCCCGGCGTCCTCTGGTCGGAACGCGCCGACCTGCGGGACCGCATCGCCGGCTTCCTCAACGAGTAACGTGCCCTGTCATGGGCGTCACACAACATGGCCGGACGCACCGGCTCGACCTAGCTGACCCGACCCTGCGTGAGTGGACGTGCACGGTCCTGCACGCCGACGCCGAGCAGGGCATCGTGCTGGACCGCTCGGCGTTCTACCCGGGCGGCGGTGGCCAACCGCCGGACCACGGCGTGCTGCTGTGGCAGGGCGTGCAGACCCGGATCGTCGGCACCCGCAAGGGCGACGACCCGTACCTGATTCCCGCCGAGGGTGACCCGCTGCCGCCCGCCGGCACCGAGGTCGTCGGCGCGGTGGAGGACGAGCGCCGCACCCGGCTGATGCGTACCCACTCCGGGCTGCACGTGCTCTGCGGTGTGGTGTTCCGCGACTTCGGCGCGCTCGTGACCGGGAACTCGATGGAACCGGGCGAGGCCCGAATGGACTTCAACCTCCCCGAGGTGCCCCCGGACTTCAAGAGTCGGATCGAGGAGCTGGTCAACGCCGAGGTGGCCGCCGACCGCTCCGTCGCCACGCGAGTGCTGCCGCGCACCGAGGCGCTGGCCCTGCCGGACATAATCCGTACCCAGTCCAACCTCATCCCGCCGGATGAGCAGGAGGTCCGGATCGTCGACATCGTCGGCCTGGACGTGCAGGCCGACGGCGGCACCCACGTCGCGTCCACCGCCCAGATCGGCAAGGTGCAGGTCGTGAAGGTGGAGAGCAAGGGCCGCGCCAACCGCCGGGTCCGCGTCCGGTTGGTGGACTAGGTCCGGGTAACGAATTCGGACACCGGTTGTCAGGTATCGCTGACAACCTCGCAGGTATGACACAACCGCTCGCAGGAAAGATCGCGCTCGTCGCCGGTGCCACCCGGGGCGCGGGTCGGCAGATCGCCGTCCAGCTCGGCGCGGCTGGCGCCACCGTGTACGCCACCGGTCGCAGCAGCCGCACCGGTCGCTCGGAGATGGACCGGCCGGAGACCATCGAGGAGACCGCCGACCTGGTCACCGAGGCCGGGGGCACGGGCATCGCCGTCCAGGTCGACCACCTGGTGCCCGAGCAGGTCCGCGACCTCGTCGCCCGGATCGACGCCGAGCAGGGCCAACTCGACGTGCTGGTCAACGACATCTGGGGCGGCGACCCGCTGGTCACCTGGGAGAAGCCGGTCTGGGAGCAGCCGCTGGACGCGGGCTTCCGGACCCTGCGACTGGCCATCGACACCCACATCATCACCAGCCACTTCGCCCTGCCGCTGCTGATCCGCAAGCCCGGCGGGCTGCTGGTGGAGATGGGCGACGGCACCAAGGCGTACAACGACGACAACTACCGGCTCTCGGTCTTCTACGACCTGGCCAAGGTGTCGGTCAACCGGCTCGCCTTCAGCCAGGCGCACGAGCTGAAGCCGCACGGCTGCACGGCGGTGGCGCTCACCCCCGGCTGGATCCGCTCCGAGGCGATGCTGGAGCACTTCGGAGTGACCGAGGACAACTGGCGCGACGGCGCCGCCACCGACCAGAACTTCCTCATCTCGGAGACCCCGGCCTTCGTCGGCCGCGCGGTGGCGGCGCTCGCCGCCGACGAGGAGAAGGCCCGCTGGAACGGCCAGTCCGTGGACGCCGGCGCACTGTCCAAGGTGTACGGATTCACCGACCTCGACGGCAGCCAGCCGGAGGGGTTCCGGTACATCGTCGAGGTGGTCGACGCGGGCAAGCCCTCGGACGTCACCGGCTACCGGTAGAGCGCCCGCAGCCGGTCGGCCGCGTCGGTGAACAACCGCCGCAGCTCGGGCGGGCCGAGGACCTCCACCTCGGGGCCGAGCCCCAGCAGCTGGTGGTAGGCGACCTCGACGGACTCGACGGGCAGCTGGCCAACCACCCAGCCCTGCCCGTCGGGTGCTCCGGCGGCGGCGACCAGCTCGTCGTACACGAAGGGGGCATCCACCAGGTGCCGGAGCTGGCGCAGACCCGCCGGGCTGAGCCGAACGGTGACCTCGGCCCGCAGCACGGTCCGCAGAAACGACCCGGCCTGCTCGCGCCAGTGCCCGGCCAGGTCGAAGCCCTCATCCCGCTCGAAGCTCTCCTCGCCCACCTCGACCCCGGTGACCCGGTCCACCCGATAGGTGCGGGTGTCGTCGTCGACGCGGCCGACCAGATACCAGACACCACTCTTGAGTACCAGCCCGTACGGCTGGACCCGCCGGGCCACCTCCCGGTCACCGCGCCGGTAGCGCAGCTCCACCACCCGGTCGCGCCAGACCGCCCGGGCCAGCTCGGTCAGCCACGGCGGCGGCGCGGTCTCCCGGAACCAACCCGGCACGTCCAGATGGAACCGCTGCCCGGCACGGGCCGGGGCGTCGCGCAGGGCCGGCGGCAGGGCGGCGAGCACCTTCAACTCGGCGGCGGCGACCGCGTCGGCGAGCCCCATGTCGCCGGCGGGGCCGGGCAGCCCGGAGAGGAAGAGCGCCTCCGCCTCGTCCCGGGTCAGCCCAGTCAGTCGGGTGCGGTAACCGCCGAGCAACCGGTACCCGCCGGCGCGGCCCCGGTCGGCGTAGACCGGCACCCCGGCGGCGGAGAGCGCCAACACGTCCCGGTAGACGGTCCGCTCGGAAACCTCCAGCTCCCGCGCCAGCTCACCCGCCGTCATCGACCCGCGCGCCTGCAACAACAGGAGCAGCGAGATCAGCCGGGACGCGCGCACCCGCCCATCCTGCCCGGCCCTCACTCACCGCCCGCCGGGGGTCAGCAACCCCCTGTCGTACGCGGTGGCCACCGCGGCGGCCCGGTCGTTGACCCCGAGCTTGGCGTACACGTGCAGCAGGTGCGTCTTGACGGTGGCCTCGCTGATGAACAGCCGAGCCGCCGCCTCCCGGTTGGAGGCACCACGGGCCACCAGGGTGAGCACCTCCAGCTCACGCTGGCTGAGCGGCTCCTCGACCGGTGCACGCAGCCGGCCCATCAACCGCCCGGCGACGCTCGGTGCGAGCACCGACTCGCCCCGGGCGGCGGCCCGTACCGCGCGGACCAGTTCCTCGCGGGGCGTGTCCTTGAGCAGGTAGCCGGTGGCACCGGCCTCGATGGCGGGCAGCACGTCGGCGTCCGTGTCGTACGTGGTGAGCACCAGCACCCGGGCGGTGCTGCCGGAGCGGGCCAGCCTGCCGATGGCGGTCACCCCGTTCATTCCGGGCATCCGCAGGTCCATCAGCACCACATCCGGCCGCACCGTCGCGACCAGGGCCACCGCCTCCGCGCCGTCCGCGGCCTCGCCGACCACCTCGAAGCCGGGGTCGCCGGTGAACATCCCCCGCAACCCGTCGCGCACCACCGGATGGTCGTCGACGATCAGCAGCCGTATCGGGGCGGTCAACCGGTACCTCCCGGGAGCGCGGGGACGGACGCCGAAATGGCGGTGCCGCCTCCTGGTTCGGATTCGACGGCCAACTCGCCACCCACCCGGGTCACCCGCTGCCGCATCGCGGTCAGCCCGTACCCGCCGCCCGGCTCGCGGGGCGCCGGCTGCCCGGTGACGTCGAAGCCAGTCCCGTCGTCACGGACATCGAGGGTGACCACGTCCGTCATGTACGACAGGGTCAGCCCGACCCGTGACGCGGCAGCGTGCCGGGCCACGTTGGCCAGCGCCTCCTGGGCGGCCCGGAGCAGGGTCACCTCGACCTCCGGGTGCAGGGGGCGGGGCGTTCCGGTGGTGGCGACCTCGGCCCGTACCCCGTTCAGAGCCGACCAGCGCCCGCCCAGCTCGACGAGCGCGTCCGGCAGCCGGGCTGTCTCCAACGTCTCCGGGCGGACGGCCCGCACCGAGCGGCGGGCCTCGGTGAGGCTCTCCCGCGCCAGTGCGAGCGCGTTGTCGACGTGCCGCCGCCAGTCGGCGGAGCGGTCGCGGGTCTGCTCGGCCGCCTCCAGTTGGGTGATGATGCCGGTCAACCCCTGGGCCAGGGTGTCGTGGATCTCCCGCGCCATCCGCTGCCGCTCGTCCAGCACGCCGGCCTCCCGTGCCTGGGTGAGCAGTTGGGCGTGCAGCCCGGCGTTCTCCTGGACCGTCTCGGTGAGTTGACGGTTGGCCTCGCCGAGTTCCGCCATCAACCGCCGACGTTTGACGTCCTCCTGTTCGGCGATCATCGCGAACCAGCTCACCGAGCCGGCCACCAGCAGGTTGAAGAGCACCAGCACCAGCCAGAGCAGCCAGTGCGACACCACCACCGACAGACCACCGCCCTGAGACGTGGCGACGAGGGCCGCCGTGGTCACCATCCCGGCGACCCGCCAACGCCCGGGCAGCACCGGAAAGGCGTGGATGTAACCGATCCAGGCGAAGAAGCCGTACCACGGACTGGCGGCCACGAGAGCGGCGGCGAACGTGAGCAGCCCGGCGTAGTAGACCGCCATCGGCCTGCGCCGACTTTGCCAGCCGGGGTGCAGGGTCACGAACCAGGCGACCCAGCATCCGGCCGCCACGGCCACAGCGAGGGTCGGCACCGCCCCGGGGCTGGCGGGCGCCGGTGCGACGAGGGCCAGCAGGGTGCCCAGAGCCAGCCCGCCATACGGGAACACGCGATAGAGGGCAGCCTCGCGCTCTCGCCAACTGGTCAGACGGTCGTGCCCACCGCTGCTGGTCATCGCATCTCCGCTCACTCCCAGCGGAACAGTTTCGCCGCGCTGGCGCCGGCCGCCACGGCGATCACCGCCATTATCGCCAGGTGCAGCGGCTGCGGCGACGTTCCGGTCCAGGCGTCCAGAAGCGCCTGCACCCCGGGCGGCGTGTAGTCGCCGATCCGCGCCACGGCATCCGGAAGCAGGAACCGGGGCAGGTAGACCCCGCCGAAGAACATGGTGACCAGGAACAGCGGCACGGCCAGAGCCTGCGCCGCCTTCGTCGTGCGGGCCACGGCGGCGACCAGCAGGCCGAGCGCCAGCAGCGCCGCCGTGCCGAGGACGAACGCCAGGGTGAAGCCGAGCGGGTGCCGAGGGAACGGCACCCCGAACGCCAACCGGCCGACGACGATGAGCAGCAGCGCGCTGGCCAGGATCCCGGCCAGGGCCAGCACCAGTTGCGCGGCGAGCAGAGCGGCCGGATGCGCCGGAGTGGTCGCCAGCCGACGCAGCACGCCGCGTTCCCGGTAGGTGGCCAGCACCGTGGGCAGCGTGTTCACCCCGACCATGGCGAGGGTGACCACCAGCAGCGACGGTGCGAAGTAGCTGACGAAGGTCTGCCCGTCGAAGGTCGGATCCGGCTTGCGGAGCGAGGGGACCAACCCGAGCACCACCAGGATCACTGTGGGCAGCCCGATGGTGGTGAGCAGTGTCGGTAGGTCCCGCAGGTAGAGCCGCGCCTCGATCCTCAGGATCTGACGGAAGGCGTGCATGCTTGCCCCTTTTCAGTCGACGGGCCGGTGCCCGGTCAGCTCGACGAAGGCGTCGTCGAGGGTGGACTGCTCCAGCCGCAGGTCGGCGGCGACGATCTGGTGGCGGGCGAGCACCGAGGTGACGGCGTGCAGGAGGTCACCGGTGCCGGTCACCACCACCTGGCTGCCGGTGCGCTGCACGGCGGAAACCTCGGGCAGGTCGGTGAGGAGTCGGTCGTCGACCGGGGCCGACGGCCGGAACCGGATCCGCTGCTCCGGAGCCACCGCCGACACCAGGCCCGCCGGGCTGTCCAGGGCGACGACGCGCCCCCGGTCGATCACCGCGACCCGGTCGCAGAGCCGCTCCGCTTCCTCCATGAAGTGGGTGACCAGCACGATCGTCACTCCGCTGTCCCGGACCTGTTCGATGAGACCCCAGGTGTCCCGGCGTGCCTGCGGGTCCAGCCCGGTGGTCAGCTCGTCGAGGATCGCGATCTCCGGGTTGCCGACCAGGGCCAACGCGATGGAGAGTCGCTGCTTCTGACCGCCGGAGAGCTTCTTGTACGCGGTGTTCCGCTTCTCGCCGAGGCCTAGCTTGTCGATCAGTGCGGCCGGGTCGGCCGGGTTGCGGTAGAACGAGGCGTACAGCTCCAGCGCCTCCGCCACCCGCAGCCGGTCCGGCAGTTGGCTCTCCTGGAGTTGCACCCCGACCCGCTGCCGGAGCTGCGCCGCGTCCCGGCGGGGGTCGAGCCCGAGGACCGACACCCCGCCCCCGTCGGGGACACGCAGCCCGGCGACACACTCGACGGTGGTGGTCTTGCCTGCGCCGTTCGGGCCGAGCACGCCGAAGATCTCCCCGGGCTCCACCGTGAACGACACGTCCTGGACGGCCACCAGATCGCCGTACCGCTTACTCAGGTGGGTCACCTCGATGACCGACATCGTGCCGCCCTTCCGCCGCTGGCTTCGTACCCCCTCAAGGGTTGTCGGGGTGACCCGCCGGCGAATCGACTGGTCGGCGATGTTCCCCGGGGTTCGCGGTGGATCACTCCCGTCCGTCAACCGGTTGATGTGGACGCGAAGAGTCGCTGGTACGGCTCCACCCGGCGGGCCGGATCATCGGTCGATAGGCTGCTCGATCGTGGATGTCAGCAGAGTCGCCAGCCCGGTCACCGGAGTCGTCGGCCGTTTCCTCGCCGGGGCGGGGCTGCTCGTGCGCGGGCTGGGTCTCTATGTCCGCAGCCCGGGGTTGATGCTGCTCGGGGTCGTGCCGGCGTTGATCTCCGGCGCGTTCTTCCTGGCCGCGCTCGCCACCCTGGTGTACTTCGTGGACGACCTCGCCGCGCTGGTCACCCCGTTCGCCGACGACTGGTCGAGCACCACCCGCAGCCTGGTCCGGGTGATCGCCGGGCTGGCCTTCCTGGGGCTCGGCGGCCTGCTCGGCGTGCTCACCTTCACCGCGGTCACCCTGGTCATCGGCGACCCGTTCTACGAGAAGATCTCCGAGCAGGTCGAGCAGCGGTACGGCGGCACGCCGGGCGCGGTGGACGTGCCCTTCTGGTCGTCGTTGCGGCGCAGCCTCGCCGACTCGGTACGACTGGTGGCGCTCACCGCGCTGGTCGGGATTCCGCTCTTCCTCGCGGGCTTCATCCCCGTGGTCGGCCAGACGGTCGTCCCGGTGATCGGCGCTGCAGTGGGCGGCTGGTTCCTCGCCGTGGAGCTGGTCGGGGCGCCGTTCTACCGGCGCGGTATGCGGCTGCCGCAGCGCCGGACGATCCTGAAGGCCGACCGACCCACCGCGCTCGGCTTCGGGGTGGCCGTCTTCCTCTGCTTCCTCATCCCTCTCGGCGCAGTGTTGATCATGCCGGCGGCGGTCGCTGGCGCCACTCTGCTGGCCCGCCGATCGCTCGGCCAGTCGATCGAGAAGGACTGACATGGAGATCACCCTGGTCGAGGGGGACATCACCACGCAGCAGGTCGACGCCATCGTGAACGCCGCCAACTCGTCCCTGCTCGGTGGGGGCGGGGTCGATGGCGCCATCCACCGACGTGGCGGGCCGGCCATCCTGGCCGAGTGCCGGGCGCTGCGGGCATCCCGCTACGGCAGGGGTCTGCCCACTGGCCAGGCGGTGGCGACCACCGCGGGGGAGCTGCCGGCACGCTGGGTGATCCACACCGTCGGGCCGGTCTGGTCCGCCAGCGAAGACCGGTCGGCGCTGCTGCGCGACTGCTACGCCAACAGTCTCCGCGTGGCCGACGAGGTGGGCGCGACAACCGTGGCCTTTCCGCTGATCTCCGCCGGCATCTACGGCTGGCCGATCGACGACGCGGTCCGGCAGGCACTGACGGTGCTGCGCGCGGCCACGCCCGCCACCGTCGTCGAGGCCCGCCTGGTGCTGTTCGGGGCGGCGACCCATGCCGCGGCCAGCCGGGTCTTCGACGACGCCTGAGCGGTACGCCCGGCCACCGTGCCACCGGCAGGCGGCGCTTTGCCGACAGCGTGTTGATAAGATGCCGACATGATGTCGACAATCCACGAGGGCGGGCGCTGATGTTCCTCGCAATTCGTGAGCTGAGCTTCGCCCGGTTGCGGTTCGCTCTGATGGGCGCCGTGATCGCCCTGATCGCCGTGTTGATGGTGATGCTGTCGGGGCTGTCGGTCGGCCTGGTGCGCGACGGCGTTTCCGGGCTGCAGAACCTGCCGGTCACGTCGTTCGCCTTCGCGCACGGCGTCCAGCGGGACTCCGCGTTCTCACGAAGCGTCGTGGACATGTCGGCGGTCGACAGCTGGGGTGCCCAGCCGGGCGTCGCGGACGCGGCGCCGTTCGGAAACACGCTGGTGAACACTCGTACCGATCGGGGAACCGAGGTCGACCTCGCGCTGTTCGGAGTGCAACCCGACTCGTTCCTGTCGCCCCGGGTCAGCCAGGGTGAGCGGTTGGGCACCGCGGACGGGATCGTGGTGAGCCCCACGGCGCTGGACGCGGGGCTGCGGATGGGCGACACGGTCACCGTGGATCGGGTCGGTACGCGGCTGCGGGTCGTCGGTGTCACCGAGCAACAGGACACCTTCGGGCACGTGGACGTGGCGTACGTGCCGTTGGCGGCGTGGCAGGCGATCAAATCCGGCACCGCCCCCGACGCGGATCTGCCGTCAAGGGCCGCAACGGAGATCACGGCGGTTGCGGTCCGCTCGGACGACGGTAAGTCCGTCGATCTGACTGCGGGCGACGCCGCCACCGGAACCGAGAGCCTGACCCTGAAGGAGTCCTACGGGGCTTCGCCCGGATACACGGCCGAGACGACGACGCTGCAGTTGATTCAGGGATTCCTGTACGCGATCTCGGCGCTGGTGGCCGGAGCGTTCTTCGCGGTGTGGGCAATCCAACGCAAGCCCGAGGTGGCCGTCCTGCGGGCGCTGGGCGCCTCGACCGGCTGGGTGCTGCGCGACGCGTTGACGCAGGCGTTCGTCCTGTTGGCGGTCGCTGTCCTCGTCGGCGTGGGGCTCGGGCTGGCGCTCGGTGCCTTCATCACCGGCAGCGGTGTCCCGTTCGCGTTGAGCATGCCGAGCATCTCCGCCGCCGCGATCGGCCTCGTCGTCCTCGGCCTGGTGGGAGCCGCCGCGGCGGTCATCCGCATCACCTCAGTCGACCCGGCCACCGCTCTGGGAGGAAACCGATGAGCAGCAGTCCCGCTCCGACCGCTTCGACCGCACCCGCTGACTCGTCCGAGCGGCTCGGCCTGGTGATGCGTGCGGTGTCCCTGCGGCACGGCGACGCCGCCGAGACCGTGCAGGCGCTCGACGACGTCGACCTGACGGTGCGACCCGGTGAGCTCGCCGCGATCGTCGGCCCGTCCGGTGCTGGCAAGTCCAGTCTGCTGGCCGTCGCCGGCGGCCTGGCCCGGCCCGACCAGGGGACCGTCACCGTGGCCGGTCAGGACATGACAGTGCCGAGCCGCCGCACACGGACCGCCCTGCGCCGCCAACATGTGGGCTTCGTGTTCCAGTCGGGCAACCTGCTGCCCGCGCTGACCGCCGTCGACCAGTTGCGGCTGCCCCTGCGGCTGGGACCACGGTCGACGCGATCCGGCCGAGACCCGCTGGAGCTGCTCGCCGACGTCGGCATGACCGACAAGGCCGACCGGCGCCCGCACCAACTGTCGGGTGGCGAACGCCAACGGGTCGGGATCGCCCGAGCGCTGGTCACCGAGCCCAGCGTGCTGCTGGTCGACGAACCGACAGCAGCGCTGGACCGGGCGCGCAGCCACGACATCGTGCGGCTGCTGGCCCACGAGGCCCGGCAGCGGTCGGTCGCGGTGGTCATGGTCACTCACGACCACGATGTGCTGGAATACTGTGACACCGTCTACGAGATGGTCGACGGCAAGCTCGCGGCCAGCAGCTAGCCACGACGGCAGGGTGCGGGCGCGGCGCACGACCAGGCCGGCCACGTCCGTCCGGAACAAGGGGGGCGGCGTGCCGAAGATCCAGGCCGCGACTGTCGCTGAGCACCGGGCCTCCCAACGCGCCGCGCTGCTCGACGCGGCCCGCACCCTGCTGTCGAAACACCCCGAGCAGATCCCTGGGCTGGCCGAGGTCGCCCAGCATGCCGGCCTCGCCCGATCCAGCGTCTACTCGTACTTCAAGTCCCGCGCCGACATGTTCGACGCACTCGTCATCGACACGTTCCCCCGCTGGTCGGCGTACGTCGAGAAGCACATGGACGAGGCCGCCGGGCCCGGGCCGAAGATCCAGGCGTACGTGGAAGCCAACCTGCAACTGGTTGCCCGAGGCGATCACGCACTGGCCCGTGCGCTGGCATCGGCCGGCAGCAGCGAGACACTCGCCGCGTCCAGTCGACTCATGCACGACAGCCTGGAAGCCCCGCTGCGGGCCGCGCTCACGGACCACGGCTCGTCGGACCCGGTCCGCATGGCAGAACTGGTCCAGTCGATCGTCTACGCCCTGAGCCGGATGATCGAGGGAGGGCTTCCCCTGCGGACCGCAACCGGCCTCGCCCGCGAACTTCTCAGCCCGTACCTCGATCTCGACAGCGGCTGAAGGGCTCGGCCCGACCGGGCGACGACGATCAGCTCAGGTCGGCCAGACAGGACCACTGGGATGTCACCGGCCGGTAGCCCAGCCGGGCGTTGATCGCCAGCATCGGCGCGTTCGCCTCGTCGTTCGAGGTGTACGCGACCCGTACGCCGTTCGCGGCGGCCCGGTGCAGCGCGGCCACCTTGGCCAGCCGCGCCAGCCCTCGGCCCCGGTACGTCGGGATGCTGCCGGTGTAGTCCGACCACATCCGGTCCCCGTCCCGCTTCACCAGGCTGAACGCGACCACCTCACCACCGACCTCGGCCGCGACGCTGGACGCCTTGTCCAGCCCGAGGTTGTCCCACACGTCGTACTGCCAGCTCTCGTAGCTCTTCGCGTCGACCGGCACATCCCCCGGTTCGTCCGCCGCCGAGGCCACGTCCGCCGCGTACAGGAGATGCGGGTCCAGGTCGGCGATCGGAAGCAGCCGCACCCCCGGAGGCGGGTCGGGCAGCGCGGGTGCCGGATTCAGGTCGAGCGCCGAGTAGCGCACCTCCCGGCTGGGCTCGTAGCCGTGCCGCCGGGCGTACGGCAGCGCGTCGGGCTGCGCCATGGCACGCACCCGGCGGATTCCCAACGGGCGGAGGAAGTCGGTCGCGGCGGTCAGCAGGGCGGTGCCGATGCCGTGCCGCCGGTGTTCCGGGTGCACGTGCAGCAGGTTGATGCCACCGACGTCCGCCGCCGATGTGGTGCCGATGCGTTCGGCGGACACCCAACCGACCACCCGCTCGTCGACCTCGGCCACGAACGCGGTCCAGTCCTCCTCGGGCGGCGGTTCGGCGATCATCTTCCGGGTCGACTCGACCCCGCGCACCAGGTACGGGTAGACAGTCGCCCGCAGGGCCACCACGGCCGGGGCGTCGTCGGGTCGCGCCACACGGATGCGCATGTCAGGCCTCCGTCCGTACGGCGGCGACGGCCTCTACCTCGACGAGCTGGTCGGTGTAGCCGAGCACGGCGACCCCGAGCAGGGTGCTGGGCGGGTCGTGGTCGCCGAAGAAGTCCCGCACCACCTCCCAGACGGTCACCAGGTCTTTCTGCTGCGACGACGCCACGTAGACGGTGGTCTTGACGACGTCGGTGGGCGTGGCGCCGGCCGCCGCGAGGGCGGTCTCCAGATTCGCCATCACCTGCCGGGCCTGCGCGGCGTGGTCGCCCGGCGCGACGGTGCGTCCCTCGGCGTCCAGCGGGCACGCCCCGGCGGTGAACACCAGCCGGGCGGGCGGCTCGACGATGGCCGCGTACGCGTACTCGGCGACGTCGGACAGGGCGGGGACGTGCAGCAACGCGACAGCATCCGGCATGCCGGCGAGGCTAGCGACGATCGCAGACCTGGGCGAACCATTAACCCCGAAGTTGCGCGGATCCTGCTGCGGGCGGCGTGGTCAGGCGGAGGCTCGTCGGATCAGCTCGGTCGGCAACATGACCGCCTGCTCGATCTCCTCCCCGGCGGCCAGCCGGAGCAGTTGGCGGGTCATCCGGCGGCCGAGTTCCACGATCGGCTGCCGGACGGTGGTCAGCGGTGGCTCGGTGTACGCGGCCGTCTCGATGTCGTCGAAGCCGACCACCGCGACGTCGTCGGGCACCCGCCGGCCGGCTTCGCGCAGCGTCCGCAGGGCGGCGTGCGCCATCAGGTCGGAGGCGGCGAAGACGCCGTCCAGGTCGGGGTGCTCGGTGAGCAGGCGACGCATCGCCGCCGCACCGGACTCGCGGGTGAAGTCGCCGATGGCGATCAGCTCGGGCAGCCCCGCGTCGGCGACCGCGCTGCGGTAACCGCTGAGTCGCTCGATGCCGGCGACCATGTCCTGTGGGCCGGCGATGGTGGCGATCCGCCGCCGACCGATGTCGATCATGTGTCGGACGGCTGTGGTCACCCCGGCCACGTGGTCCACGTCAACGTACGGCACGGGCACGTCGCCGAGCGGCCGACCGCTGACCACCACCGGGATGCCGAGCCGCGCCAGCGTGCCGGGCAACGGGTCGGCGCCGTGCAGCGAGGCGAACAGCACCCCGTCGACGTGCCGACCGGTGGTGTACCGCTCGACCCGCTGATGCCCGGCCGGCGAACCGGCGAGCATCAGCACCAGTTGCTTGTCGGCCGCCTCCAGCTCCTGGCTGACGCCACGGATGATGCCGGGGAAGACCTGGTCGTCGGAGAAGACCCGGGTGGCCGCCTCCGGCATGACCAGGGCGATCGAGTCGGTGCGCTGGGTGACCAGGCTGCGGGCGGCCAGGTTGGGCACGTACCCCAGCTCGGCGACGGCCCGGGTGACCGCCTCCCGGATCGGCTCCGCGACGGTGGTGGAACCGTTGACCACCCGCGACACGGTGGCGCGGGACACCCCGGCCCGCGCCGCCACCGCTTCGAGCGTCGGCCGCTGCGCCGTCGTCATCGCGCCCTTCCCCCCGCTTGTCACAGCCCGTTCCGGGAGATCACCTCCTGGTACCACCGGGCGCTGGCCTTCGGTGTGCGCCGCTGGGTCAGGTAGTCGACGTGCACGATCCCGAACCGCTTGCGGTAACCCTCCGCCCACTCGAAGTTGTCCAGCAATGACCATACGAGATAACCGCGCAGGTCCACGCCCCGGGAGATCGCCTCATGCGCCGCGCGCAGGTGCCCGTCGAGGTAGGCGATGCGATCGGTGTCCATGACCTGCGTCGGCCCGTCGGGCGAGTCGGCGCCCGGCTTGTCAGGGAACGCCCCACCGTTCTCGGTGATCAGCAGGGGCACGCCGGGGTAGTCGGTGGCGATCCGTTCCAGCAACCGGGTCAGCCCGGCCGGCTCGATCATCCAGCCCATGTCGGTCAGTGGCCCGGTCGGTGGCACGAAGTGCACAGCGCCCTCGGTGCCCGGGTAGGCGTCGTTGCCGGCGCCGTCGGGTCGGCCGGCCACGTAACCGGGCGCGTAGTAGTTGATCCCCAGCAGGTCGATCGGTGCGGCGATCAGCTTCTCGTCACCGTCGCGGATGAACGTCGGCTCGATGATCCGCGCCACGTGCTCGCGGACGTCGTCCGGGTAGCCGCCGGCCAGCAGCGGGTCGAGGAAGATCCGGTTGTGCAGGCCGTCGACCAGGCGCACCGCGGCGGCGTCCGCCGCGCTCTCCGGGTCGGCCGGTCGCACGTCGGCCGGGTTGACGGTGATGCCGACGCTGCGCGCGCCGGCTGACCGCAGCGCCCGCGCCGCCAGGCCGTGGCCCAGCAGCAGATGGTGTACGGCGGTGAAGGCCGCTCCCGGGTCCTGCTCGCCCGGGGCGTGCACCCCGTTGCCGTAGCCGAGGTAGGCCGAGCACCACGGCTCGTTGAGCGTGGTCCACACGTCGATCCGGTCGCCGAGGCGGGCGTACACGGCGGTGGCGTAGGTGGCGAAGTGCTCGGCGGTGTCCCGGTTGGTCCAGCCGCCACGGTCGCCCAGGGCCTGCGGCAGGTCCCAGTGGTAGAGGGTGACGATCGGGTCGATTCCCCGGTCGAGCAGCGCGTCGGTGAGGCGGTCGTAGAAGTCCAGCCCACGCGGGTTGGCCGGGCCGGTGCCGTCGGGCTGGATGCGGGGCCAGGCGACCGAGAAACGGTACGCCCGCAGGCCCAGCTCGGCCATCAGCGCCACGTCGTCGGCGTACCGGTGGTAGTGGTCGCAGGCGACGTCGCCGGTGTGGCCCTGGTACACCTTGCCCGGCGTACGGCTGAAGGTGTCCCAGATGGACGGACCGCGACCGTCGTCGCGGGCCGCGCCCTCGATCTGGTACGCGGCGGTGGCCGCCCCCCAGAGGAAATGGTCGGGGAAACGGAGTTCGTCGACGCCACCGCTTCGCGGCGTCGTCGACGCCTCGTTGCTGTGCCTGCTGGTTGGCTCGCTTCGCTCGCTCACGCCTTGACCGCACCTTCCATGATCCCGCCGATGATCTGCCGGCCGAACAACACGAAGACCAGTAGCAGGGGCAGCGTCGCGATCGCTGTCCCGGTGAACACCTGCGACATGTCCTGGTAGTAACCGTCCGACAGCGCCCGCAGGGAGAGCTGCACTGTGGGATTCGCCGGGTCGTTCAGCACAGCGTACGGCCACAGGAAGTCGTTCCAGGTGGTCATGAACGTGAGCAGGCCGAGCACGGCGGCGGCGGGGCGCAGCGCGGGCACGACGACGTGCCACCAGATCCGGGCGGTGCCGCAGCCGTCCATCCGGGCGGCCTCGATCAGCTCGTCGCTGATGGCCTGGCCGGCGTACTGCCGCATCATGAACACCCCGAACCCGGTGACCAGCACCGGGACGATCACCGCGGGCAGCCGGTCGTTCCACTGCAGCCGGGTCATCAGCAGGTAGAGCGGGATCAAGCCGAGCTGGGTCGGCACCATCATCGTCGCGATGATGACCAGCAGCAGCGCGTTGCGGCCGCGGAACCGCAGCTTGGCGAACGCGAACCCGGCCAGGCTGGAGAAGAACACCACGGACACGGTGACCGTGGTGGCCACGATCGTCGAGTTGATCAGGCCGGTGGCGAAGTACGCGTCGGTGTTGTCGAACAGCCGGGAGATGTTCGCGCCCAGGTTGCCGCCGGGGGTGACCGGGGGTGGCAGTTGGCCCATCGCGTCGTTGGAGCGGCTGGCGACGACGATCATCCACCAGATCGGGAAGATCGACAGGCCGGCCGCGACGACCAGGGCCAGGTAGGTGAGCGGGCTGGCCCGCCAGAGCCGGCTCATCGCGCCGATCCCTTCCGTGCGTCGGGGCGCGATCCGCCGCCGAGGCGGCGCAGGATCAGCACATTGACCACCGCGACGATCGCGATGAGCGCGAAGAGCAGCCAGGCGACCGCCGAGCCGTAGCCGAAGTTGTAGTGCGGGGCGAAGGCGTTCTCGAACATGTACATGGTCAGGGTCTGCGACTCGCGCAGCGGCCCGCCGCGGATCGGGTTGGTGCCGGAGTGGAACATCCGGGGCTCGGTGAAGAGCTGCAACCCGCCGATGGTGGCGATGATGGTGCAGAAGATGATCGTCGGCTTGAGCAGTGGCACGGTGACCGACCAGAACTGCCGCGCCCGGTTGGCGCCGTCGATCGCCGCGGCCTCGTACAGGTCCCTGGGGATGGCCTGCATGGCGGCCAGCAGGATCAGCGCGTTGTAGCCGGTCCACCGCCAGTCGACCATGGCGGAGATGGCCACCCAGGAGGCGAACCGGTTGGACTTCCAGCCGATGGGGTCCATCCCGACCAGGTCGAGCAGCCAGTTGATCATGCCGAACTCACGGCCGAAGAGCACTCCGAACACGATCGCCACGGCGGCGGTGGAGGTCACGTTGGGGACGAGCACCGCCATCCGCCAGCCGGTACGCGCCCGTAGGCCCCGGTTGAGCAGATTGGCCAGCCAGAGCGCGGCGAGCAGCTGTGGGACGGTGGAGATCACGAAGATGCCCAGCGTGTTGACCAGCGCGTGCCAGAAGTCGGTGTCGGCGAGCAGCCGCGTGTAGTTCTCGGCGCCGACGAACGGGTGGTCGGTGCCGAGCAGGTCCCAGTCGTGCAGCGAGACCCAGAAGGTGTACGCCAGCGGGTAGGCCCCGAAGATCGCGAAGATCAGGAAGAACGGGGCGATGTAGAGGTACGGCGAGAACCGGGTGTCGAGCCGGCTGAAGCGACCTGTCGGACGCGGGGGTGCCGGTGCGACCGGCGGGCGGGCTTCGAGCTGGGCGGTCATGCCCGGGGACTCCTTTCGCCGTGCGGGCGGACTCCGGGGACCGGGGCCCGCCCGCACGATCGTTCGGGCTACTTGGCGGCGGCCTTCTTGGCGTTGGTCACCGCGTCCGTCCAGCCCTGCGCGGGGCTGCGCTGGCCCAGCTCCACGGTCCGCACGGCGTTCTCCACCTCGGTGCGGACGGCCTGGTTCTTCGGGCCCATGTAGACCGGCTTGAGGCTCTTCGCGCCGGTGCCGAAGATCGAGCCGACGGGCGCCCCGGAGAAGTACGTGTTGGTCGCGCCGGTGATCGCCGGGTCGTCGAGCGCCTGCGGGGACGAGGGCAGCGGGCCCTTGGCCTTGAACGCGCCGATCTGACCCTTGGCGCTGGTGAGGAACTTGGCCAGCTCGATCGCCTTCGCCTGGTGCTTGCTCTGCTTCGGCACGGCGAGGTGCGACCCGCCCCAGTTGCCGCCGTTGCCGGGCACCCGTGCGATGTCCCACTTGCCCTGGGCCGTCGGGCCCGCGTTGGCCTCGATGACGCCGGTCATCCAGGCGGGGCAGGCGATGGTGGCGAACTTCGACTGCTTGAAGGCGGACACCCACTCCTCCGACCAGGAGCCGTACTTGCCGGAGAGGCCCGAGTCGATGATGTCCATGGTGGTGTCGTAGGCCTGTCGCACGGCCGGGTTGCTGTCGACGACCAGCTTCTCGCTGGTGTCGTAGTAGCTGTAGCCACTGCTGTTGCCGGCGGTCTGCAGCAGGATCGTGTTGAACGTGTTGGTGGCCGCGTCGAGGAAGGACGCCCCGGTCTTGGCCGCGGCGAACTTCTCACCGGTGGCGATGTAGTCCGGCCAGGTGGGCCAGAGCTTGGAAACCTCGTCGCGCTCGGTGGGCAGGCCGGCCTTCTCGAAGAGGTCCTTGCGGTAGCACATGGCGATGCCGCCGACGTCGGTGCCGAGGCCGATGAGCTGCTTGCCGTCGGCGGTCAGGCCGGCGTTCCACTTCCATTCGAGGAAGTTGCCCTTGAGGTCGGCGGCGCCGTGGTCCAGCAGGTTGACGAAGTTGCCGGGGTTGGCCTTGTACTCGACCATCAGCCCCTCCTCGATGGCCACCACGTCGCCGGCGCCCCGGCCGGCGGCGAGCCACTGGGTGAGCTTCGGTGAGTACTCGTCGAGGTTGGTGCCGGTGCCGCGCTCGACGATCTTCACGTCGGGATTCGCGGCCATGTACTCCTGGTAGAGCTGCTCGTAACCGAACTGACCGAAGACGTCGACGGTCAGGGTGACGGGCCCGTCCCCGCTCTGCTCGTCGCCGCCACCGCAGCCGGCGGTGACGAGCAGGGCGGTGGTCGCGGCGAGGGCTACCGCGGCGAGCCGGCGGCGCGGGAAGACAGCCATGGGTTTCGACCTCTCTCAAGGTGGTCGGTGGTGGCAGATGGTTAAGAGAGCGCTCTCACGGACAGGGTGCTGGGACGTGTCCGGCCCTGTCAAGAGAGCGCTCTCTTTGATATCCCGACGTGACCCACGACGAGTTCGAGGGCGCCCCCGTCAATGGGTGACGCCCTCGTCGAAGAGGCCCGCTCAGTCGGGGCGCAGACCCTCCAGCAGGCCCCGGTCGCCGGCGACATCCAGCGTCTCGAAGCTCACCCGACCCCAGAGCGCCAGCAGCAGGTCGCTCGCGTTGCCGCTGACCTGCGCCCGGGCATGGTGGTCGTCGTGGTCGAAGATGGTCGCGGTGTCGAGCAGTGCCACCCCCTCGCCGCGCAGCCGCAGATACCAGTCCTGGGCCGCGTCGGTCGCGGAAAGCTGCACCACCCCGTGCCAGTCGCCCGGCACGTGCCGCCGGCCCGCAGGCAGCCAGGTGTCCAGAACCTCGCTCACCCCGTCGGCCGCCAGCTTCGCCTCGACCGGGTCACCGGCCCCGATGGCGAGCTGGGCGTCCCAGCGGTGCACCGCCGTCTCGTGAGCCATCCGACGCGGCCAGAAGCCGGCCTTCTTCGGCTGCGGCGCCCAGTTCCACGCCGGTGCCTCCGGGTCGAGGCCGTCGAAGACGGTCAACAGCCGGTCGTACCCCTGCTGCCAGAGCTGGAGCGGGCTCACGCCCGGGTCCGCCTCGAGCGGCTCGCGGCGGGCCGGCTGCGCGGTCGCGCCGGAGCCGACGAACGACGACACCCAGTGATAGATGCCAGCGAGGTGCAGTGTCAGGTCGTTGACCGTCCAGCCCGGACAGGACAGCACCGGTGTCTCCGGCGGCGCCTCGGCCACCGCCGCCGCGAATGCCGGACCCTCCGCCCGGAGCGCCCCGATCCAAAAATCCTTGCTGCCCTGCAGTCTGCTCATCGCCATCCTCCCGGGGGTGCCGGGCGACCAGTGGGTGCCACGGCTACTACTCAGCCTAAGGTGAAGGGCGTGCCAGACGCCTCCGCCCAGCCGACAACCGCAGCCGATCGTGCCATCCCTGGTCCACTGGCCAGCTACACGACTCTAGGGATGGGTGGGTCGGCCGCGCGCATCGTCGCCGCCGGCAGTGCCGAAGAGATCATCCGCGCGGTCCGGGACGCGGACGAGCAGGTCCTGGTCCTGGCCGGTGGCAGCAACCTGGTGATCGGCGATTCCGGCTTCCCCGGCACCGTCGTCCTGGTGCGCTCCCGGGGCCTGCGCGTCGTCGCGGAGGACGCCGGGTCGGTCACCGTACGGGTCGAGGCCGGCGAACCGTGGGACGACCTGGTCGCCGCCACGGTCGCCAACGGCTGGGCCGGTCTGGAGTGCCTCTCCGGCATCCCCGGCTCGACCGGGGCAACCCCGATCCAGAACGTCGGCGCGTACGGCCAGGAGGTCGCCGAGACGATCACCGGCGTCGAGGTGTACGACAGGGTCGAGGGCACCCGCCAGATCATCCCCGCCGCCGACTGCGGGTTCGCCTACCGAGGCAGCATCTTCAAGTACGCGGACCGCTGGGTGGTGCTCTCCGTCGACTTCCGGCTCACCCGGTCCCCGCTCTCCGGGCCGGTGCGCTACGCCGAGCTCGCCAGGGCGCTCGGTGTCGAGGTGGGCGACCAGGTGCCGCTGGCGGACGCCCGGGCGGCGGTGCTGCGGCTGCGTGCCGGCAAGGGCATGGTGCTCGACGCCACCGACCCGGACACCCGCTCCGTCGGCTCCTTCTTCACCAACCCGGTGCTCGACGGGGCGACGTACGAGCTGCTCCGGGAACGCGCCGCCGACATCGGTGACCCGCCCGCCTGGCCGGGAGCCGACGGCATGGTCAAGGTCAGTGCGGCCTGGCTGATCGACAAGGCCGGCTTCACCAAGGGTCACCTCGGCCCGGGCGGGACGGCCATCTCCAGCAAGCACACGCTCGCCCTCACCAACCGCAGCGGCACCGCCCACACCGCCGACCTGCTGGCCCTGGCCCGCGACATCCGCGACCAGGTCCACGCCCGCTTCGGCGTAACCCTCCACCCCGAACCAGTCCTGGTGAACTGCGCCCTCTAACCAGCTCGCGCCGGGAGGGGCCAGGGGAGGGTCAACTCGCCCTGGCGCCAGCGGCTGGGGCCGTCGAGGACGGGCCAGCCGGTCTCGCGGAGGCGGCTCACCGCTCTGAGCCAGCGTTGGCGGGGGCCGAAGGTGGCGTACGGGGCGGCGGTCTGCCAGGCGTCGTCCAGCGCGCGGATCAGATCGTGCACCGGCTCACCGGGAACGTTGCGGTGGATCAGCGCCTTGGGCAACCGCTCGGCCAGCTCCGCGGGGCTGCCCAGCGTGGTGAGCTTCGCCGCGAGAGTCAGCGTCCGGGGGCCGTGGGCGTCGATCAGCAGCCAACTGGCGAGGCGGCCCAACTCGTCGCACGTGCCCTCGACGAGCGCCCCACCCGGGGCGAGCGCGGCGGTCATCGTCCGCCAGGCGTCCGGCACCTCGCTCTCGTCGTACTGTCGGAGCACGTTGAACGCGCGGACCAGCACCGGCCGGAGCCCGGCCAGCTCGAACCCACCCCGGGCGAACGTGAGGCCGGGTGGGTCGGCGGCCGGCGCCGCCGCGGCCACCCGGGCCGGGTCGATCTCCAACCCGACCAGCCGTACGTCCGGACGCACCCCCGCCGCCAGCCGAGCGCGCAACTCCACAGCGGTCACCGGGGTGGCGCCGTAGCCGAGGTCGACCACCAGGGGGTCGGCCGCCGCCGACAGCCGGTCGGCACAGGTGGCGACGATCCAGTTGTCCACCCGACGCAGTCGATTCGGGTTGGTCGTGCCCCGGGTGACCACGCCGAGCGGCCGACGCCGCGCCGCGCCGCTCATACCCGGCTCACTCCTCGCGCCTCACTGGCCGCTGGTGTTCGCGACTGCGGGGCTCGCAAACCCGGCTCACTCCTCGCGCCTCACTGGCTGACTCGGTGCACCTTGTGCTGGGCGGCCTGCGCCCGTGGCCGGACCACCAGCCGGTCGATGTTGACGTGCTCCGGGCGGGTGGCGCACCAGGCGATGCAGTCGGCGACGTCCTCGGCGACCAGCGGCCCCGGCACCCCGGCGTAGACGGCGGCCGCCCGTTCCGCGTCACCCTCGAAGCGGACCAGCCCGAACTCGTCGGTCTTCACCATGCCCGGGTCGATCTCGATCACCCGCAGCGGGCGGCCGCACAGCTCCAGACGGAGAGTGCCGGCGATGGCGGTCTGCGCGTGCTTCGCCGCCGTGTAGCCGCCCCCACCTTCGTAGACGGTCAGGCCGGCGGTGGAGGAGACCACCACGATGGTGCCGGAACCGGACGCCTCCAGCGCGGGCAGCAGGGCCTGGGTGACCCGCAGCGTGCCGAGCACGTTGACGTCGTACATCCACTGCCAGTCGGCGACCGAGCCGGACTCCACCGGGTCCAGTCCACGTGCCCCGCCGGCGTTGTTGACCAGCAGGGTGACCGGCCCGGGTGCCTGGTCGGCGGCCTCGGCCAGCGCGGCCACCGACTCGTCCGAGGTGATGTCGCAGGTCACCGCGGTGGCCTGCCCGCCGGCGGCGGTGATCTCGGCGACCAGGTCGGCGAGGCGTTCGGCGCGGCGGGCGGCGGCGAGCACGTAAAAGCCCTCGGCGGCGAGCCGACGGGCGGTGGCCGCGCCGATCCCGCTGGATGCTCCGGTGACGATGGCGACAGAGGTCATTTCGACATTGTCCCCCGGCCGCACGACCCGCCCCGACCGGGCGCGGGGGCAGCCACTGACGGCGTCCCGGTGATGAGGTCCGTCACCCATGGGGGCCGTGCCGGGAATTTCCGAAGCCCGATGGGGAAGATGACATCCGGCGTACAGGTTGACCGAGAAGCGCCGGTCGTGCGGACGGCATCAACCGTGGCAAAGGAGCGGATGTGGCGGAAATGCACACCGGTGTCGGGCGTCAGCGAGGTGCCCAACCGTGGCCCCGGCCTCGCCGCATAGCCACCCTGTCGGTACACACCTCCCCCCTGCACCAGCCCGGCACGGGCGACGCCGGCGGAATGAACGTCTACATCCTCGAAGTCGCCCGGCGGCTCGCCGAGGCCAACGTCGAGGTGGAGATCTTCACCCGGGCCACCTCCGGCGACCTCCCCCCGGTTGTCGAGATGGCACCCGGCGTGCAGGTCCGGCACATCACCTCCGGGCCCCTGGAGGGCCTCACCAAGGAGGAACTGCCCGGCCAGCTCTGCGCCTTCACCGCAGGGGTGCTGCGCGCCGAGGCGTCCCGCCCGCCGGGGCACTACGACCTGATCCACTCCCACTACTGGCTTTCCGGCCAGGTCGGCTGGCTGGCCAAGGAGCGGTGGGGTGTGCCGCTGGTGCACACCGCGCACACCCTCGCGAAGGTCAAGAACGCCCAGCTCGCTGCCGGTGACCGACCAGAGCCGAAGGCTCGGGTGATCGGCGAGGAGCAGGTGGTCGCCGAGGCGGACCGGCTGGTCGCCAACACCCGGGTCGAGGCCAGCGACCTCCTCGACAGGTACGACGCCGACCCCGCCCGCGTGTCCGTCGTACAGCCGGGTGTCGACCTGGGCCGGTTCCGGCCCGCGCCGGGCGAGCGGTCCGCGGCTGCCCGCGAGGCTCGCCGCCGGCTGGGGCTGCCGGCCGAGGGGTACGTCGTCGCCTTCGTCGGTCGGATCCAACCGCTCAAGGCCCCCGACGTGCTGATCCGCGCGATCGCCGCGCTGCGGGAGCGCGACCCGGCACTGGCCGACCAGGTGACAGTGGTGATCTGCGGCGGGCCCAGCGGCAGCGGCCTGGACCGGCCGACCGCCCTGATCGAGCTGGCCGGCACGCTCGGCGTCACCGACGGGGTGCGGTTCCTGCCCCCGCTCACCGGCGACGATCTGCCCGCGCTGTACCGGGCCGCCGATCTGGTCGCCGTGCCGTCACACAACGAATCGTTCGGGCTGGTCGCCCTGGAGGCACAGGCCTGCGGTACGCCGGTGCTGGCCGCCGCCGTCGGAGGACTGGTCACCGCCGTACGGGATCACGTGAGCGGCGTACTGATCGACGGCCACGACCCGGTCGACTGGGCACGTGCGCTGGGCCGCCTGCTGCCGGACCGGGCACTCCGGGCGGTGCTGGCCCGCGGCGCCGAGCAGCACGCCCGGCAGTTCTCCTGGGACCGCACGGTCACCGGCCTGCTCGGCGTGTACGGCGAGGCGATCGCCGTGCACCGCGCCCGACTCGCGGCGGACCTGGCCGGTGATCCGGCGCTGTCCTGCTCCTGGTGACCGGGTACACCGGTCGCCAACCGGTGCGTCGGCCGGGTCGGTCGTAGAGTGGGTCCGGTGAGCCCGAAGAGCGATCTTGCGACCCTGATCGAGTCGGTCTGTGCCGAGCGTGACCTGGCCTGGGAGTCGACCGGCCCCGGCTCGTACGCGGTGACCCTGCCGGGCACCCACAAGCTCAAGACGATCTGCAATTTGATCGTCGGCGAGCACGCGCTGCGCATCGAGGCGTTCGTGATGCGTCAGCCGGACGAGCGCCGCGAGGAGCTGTGGGCCTGGCTGTTGCAGCGCAACGCCCGCATGTACGGCGTCTCCTTCTCCACCGACGCGGTCGGCGACGTGTACCTGACCGGTCGGGTCAACCCGGCCGGCGTGGACGCCGACGAGTTGGATCGGCTGCTCGGTTCCGTGCTCACCTACTCCGACGAGTCGTTCGACACGATGCTGGAGATCGGCTTCGGCAGTTCGATCCGGCGGGAGTACGAGTGGCGGGTCAAGCGCGGCGAGTCGACAGCCAACCTGGCCGCGTTCGCCCATCTCTTCGAGCCCTCCGGCTCCGGCCCCGACCCGGCCTGACCACACAGCTGCACCGCGCTCGGCGCCCGCGCCTCCGACATGAGGGTGGTTCGGACTGCTCCTGACGGGTATGCCGCACCGCGCGGTGCGGCAAGGGACCCCCGCGCGCCGAGGACGGAGTGCCAAGGAGCGGAGCATCTCATGGCTCAGCGGAACAGCTCAGGTCGCGGCGCGACTGCGACCAGGACGAAGCGACAGGCCGGCAACCAGACGCCGGGTACCCCGGGAGTCTCCGAGTCGGAGATCTCCCGGATGCGGGTGGACGACATCCGAGGGCAACTGCGCAAACGCGGGGTCTCCGGGATCTCCGCGCTGCGTAAGCCCGACCTGGTGAAACAGTTGGTGCGCTCGATGCGGGCCGGCGCGGGTCGGAGCAGCACCGGCCCGTCGGGTCGGGCCACCGGAACCAGGGCGTCGGCGGGTCGTGCCGCCGCCACCAAGAAGTCGGCGGCGAGGGCGGCGCCGAGCCGGGCGAAGGCCGCGCCGGCGAACAAGAGCGCACCGGCGAAGCGGGCCGCGGCGAAGAAGACGACCGCCGCCCGCAAGTCGACGGCGGCCAAGCGGACGACGGCGGCGAAGAAGACGACAGCCGCGAAGAAGACGACAGCCGCCAAGAAGACGACGGCGGCGACGTCGATGGCCGCGCGCAGGACGGCGACGGCCCGCACGGCGCCAGCCCGCAAGGCGCCGGCAAAGAAGGCACCGGCGCGGCCGGCGGCGAAGCGTACGGCAGCGGCGAAGCGCACGACGGCGAAGCGGGCGGCGCCCGCCAAGCGCACAACGGCAAAGCGTGCGGCCCCTGCCAAGCGCACCGCGCCGGCCGGTGGCGGCGCGGCAGCCGGGGGGATCCGAACCGGACGGGGAACCGGACGGTCGGTCCGCAGCTCACAGGTGATCTCGTCGTTGACGGATCGGCCGGAGCGGCCCGGGCGGAGCCTGATCACCGCCAATCACGAGGTGATCCAGCGCTGGGCCCGGGAACGCGGGGCAAAGCCGGCGACCATCGCCGGCACCGAGCGGGACGGTCGAGCGGGTGTGTTGACCTTCAACATCCCCGGATACCGGGAAAGCAGCCGGATTCGGGAAATCACCTGGGATGACTGGTTTTATACTTTCGACCTGCGCAAGCTGAACCTGATTTATCAGGAACAGATGCGCGACGGCCGGCAGAGCAACTTCTTCCGGACCGAGTCACCCGATCGGGAAGACGGTTAGGCGTTTGCGGGAATGGCTGCCGGGTACGCGGCTGTTGCCAATGACCGAGGCCGGAACAGCGGATACTCGCCAGTTGTGACGGGCGAGACAGCCGATCTGGGTTGAATCCAGAATCCGGGCGAACTAGCTTTATTGCACCGCACCACGCTTGGAAACGTTCGGGGGAGCGGCGGATCGATCAGATCCGCGCACCAGGCGAGGTGCGAGGGGACGGGTGGACAACCGTTGGGGGACGGTTACCACCTGTTTGGACCGGCGGCGTGAGCGGGCGACGCTTACGGGGGTGAGTGTCTGCCCGCCGCCGCCGGCCCCACCGGCGGGCGCCCACCATGACTTTCGGGTCGTGGCGGGCGCTTTGCCGTGGAATGCCGATTACGCCGTTGGGACGCGATCTGCGCTTGTTGTCGATTCCGGCCGGGCGGCCTGACGCAGCGCGGCGACGTGTCGTTCCCGGGATGGCCCGGCCAGCAGATGCCCGAGCGCGGCCAGCAGGCCCACCCCACCCACGATCAGCCAGTGCAGGTCGCCGAGGTGCTGAAGGCTCACTCCGCCGAGGGTGGGAGCGATGAAGGCGGCTGCCGGGAACGTCAGGTAGAAGACCGACTGGTAGCGCGCGCGCAACTGCGGCGGTGCCAGGTCGGCGTTGATCTGCGCGTTGGGCGGGGCGGCGAGCATCGAGCCGATCGTCCAGACCACCGCGGCGCCCAGGTAGACGGCCAGTTCGTCGGCGACGACCAACACCCCGAAGCCGAGCGCCAGCAGTGCGGTGGAGGCGGCCAGCACGACGTCCTTGCGGTGCCGGTCGATCAGCCGGGGCACGAACAGTTGCCCGATCACGATCAGCGCGCCGCCGAGTGCCACCACCACCCCGTACGCCGACGGGCCCAGGCCGTCTGCCCGCATGGCCAACGGCATGATCGTCGACGTCTGCATGGTGAGTACGGCCAGCACGAAGGTGAGCCCGACGAAGACCAGGAACGTGCGGTCGGTCAGCGCGGTGTGCAGCCCTGGCCGGCGGGGCCGGACGGACCTGGTGGCCGGACGAGCGGCCGGCGGACGGTCGGCTGTGGGCTTGGCCAGCCGCAGGGTTTCCGGCACCTTCCAGCCGATCACGGCGGCGGCGGTCAGAGTGGCACCGGCGTCGACCAGGAACAGCGCGGTGAAGCTCGCCTCGGCCAGCACCCCGGCGAGCAACGAGGCGACAGCCATGCCCAGGTTGAACGCCCAGAACTGGAGGTTGAAGGCGCGTGAGCGGCGTTCGGCGGGCACCACGTCGACGATCGCCGCGACGAACGCCGGGCTGGGCATCGAGTGGACCACGCCGACGAGCGCGGCGAGCACCGCGATCAGGAGAAGGGGTCGGCTGAAGGCGAGCGCCACCATCAGGGCGGCCGTTGCCAGGTGCGCGGCGAGCAGCGTCGCCCGGCGACCCCACCGGTCGGCGAGCACCCCGCCGAGCAGCACTCCGGCCGCTCCACCGGCCCCGTACGCGCCGACGACAGTGCCGGCCAGCCCGACGCTCGCCCCGCGTACGTCGGTGAGGTACAGCGAGAGGAACAGCATGGCGAAGGCGCCGGCCCGGTTGATCAGCAGGCCGGCCCAGAGGTACCAGAAGGTGGCGGGGAGTCCGCCTGCGGTGTCGTGCCACCAGCGCCGCGCGGCGTACAACCGACCTCCCTACAGTTCAGTTTATTAACCGTTTCACCTGCACGGTAGAAAGCCCAGGCCGCGTCGCGCCAGTTGAAGCCCGAACCTCGGGCGTGTCGTCAGACGGCGGCCTCGGCGGGCTGGGACCCCCGGGTGGCGGTGACCGGTGTCAGCGCCTCGCCGGAGCGGCGCAGCGCGGCGGCACGCCGCTCCCGGGCCGGCCCCGACACCAGGTGGGCCACCGCGGTCACGACGCCGAGCGCGGCACAGCCGTACCAGAGCGCGTCGTTGCCGATGTGCTCGCGCACCAGGCCGCCCAGGATCGGCGCGCTGGCCCCGGCGATCTGCCAGGAGAGCGAGAAGACGCCCTGATAGCGGCCGCGCAGCTCGGCGGGGGAGAGCTCGGCGATCAGAGTGGAGTTGGACGGCGAGTTCAGCATCTCGCCCACCGTCCAGATCAGCACGGTCAGCCCGTAGAACCAGGGGGTGCCGGCGAACGCGGTCAGCCCGAACCCGACGCCCATCACCACGGATGCCAGCGCGAGCACGTGTGAGCGGCTCCGACCCCGGATCAGTCGGGGCACGAAGAGCTGGCCGACCACGATCAGGATGCCGTTCAGCGCGATCACCGAGCCGTAGGTGGCCGGGCTCAGGCCGTCGTCGCCCATCGCGATCGGCAGCATCGAGATGTGCTGGAGGAAGACCAGCGCGGCGAACAGGTTGAGTGCCACGAAGCCGAGGTAGACCCGGTCGGTGAGGATCGTGCGCAGGGCGCCGCGCGGAGCCGTGGTGGTTGCGGTGGCGGTGACCGAACGGGCCTGTCGGGTCTCCGGCACCCGGCTGAAGATGATCAGCGCGGTGATCAGCATGGTGGCCGCGTCGACCACGAACAACAGCAGGTAGTCCGCCTGCGCGGCGAGACCGGCGAGGACGGCGGCGCAGGCGAAGCCCAGGTTGATCGCCCAGTAGTTGAGCGAGAACGCCCGCAGTCGGTCCTTCGCCGGCACCACGTCGATCATCATCGCGCCGAACGCGGGTCGGGCCGCCTCGGCGAACATGCCGAGCAGCAGGGCGCCCAGCGCCACCGCCCAGAGGTCCCGGGCCAGGCCGAGGCCGAGCATCATCGCGGCGGCGCCCACGTGTGCCGTGAGCAGCGTCGGCCGCCGGCCCCACCGGTCCGCGAGAGTGCCGCCGGCGGTGGTGCCGAACGCGCCGCCGACGCCCCACAGGCCGATCACCAGCCCGGCCTGCGAGGCCGAGAAGCCGCGTTCCTGGGTCAGGTAGATGGCGAGGAACACGAGGACGAACGAGCCGAGCCGGTTGATCAGGGTGCCCGACCACAGGTACCAGAAGGTGGTGGGCAGGCCGCCGGTGGTGTCCCGGAACCAGCTCCGCATCGTCCGCATATGGCGCCCCGCTTGCAAGTAATGACCGATATGACTGTCGCGCCTTACAACCCTAGTGGCGGGCCGAGCCGCTGGTCACCCGGATTTTCACGTGGTGGTCGTCACGACGGCTGCCCGCGTGTCCCCTCGGCGGTTGAGGCAGGATGATCCGCATGACTGCGAGCGAAGGGCCCACCGTCGGGACGCTGGTCCTGCTGCGACACGGTGAGAGCGACTGGAATGCCAAGAACCTCTTCACCGGTTGGGTGGACGTCGACCTGACCGAGAAGGGCGAGGGCGAGGCGAGGCGCGGCGGTGAGCTGATGCGCGAGCACAGCCTGCTGCCGGATGTCGTGCACACCAGCGTCATGCGCCGTGCGATCCGCACCGCCGAGCTGGCGCTCAACGCCGCCGACCGGCACTGGATCGCGGTGCGCCGGTCGTGGCGGCTCAACGAGCGGCACTACGGCGCCCTGCAGGGCAAGAACAAGAAGCAGACCCTCGACGAGTACGGCGAGGAGCAGTTCATGCTCTGGCGCCGGTCGTACGACACGCCGCCGCCGCCGATCGCGGACGACGACGAGTGGTCGCAGGTGGGTGACCCCCGCTACGCGCTGCTGCCCACCGAGCTGATGCCGCGCACGGAGTGCCTCAAGGACGTCGTCGACCGGATGCTGCCCTACTGGTACGACTCGATCGTGCCGGACATCCTGGCCGGCCGGACGGTGCTGGTGGCCGCGCACGGCAACTCGCTGCGCGCCCTGGTCAAGCACCTCGACCAGATCTCCGACGAGGCGATCGCCAAGCTCAACATCCCGACGGGCATCCCGCTGCGCTACGACCTGGACCCGCAGCTGCGCCCGCTCACGCTGGGCGGCACCTACCTCGACCCGACCGCCGCGAAGGCAGCCGCCGCGGCGGTGGCCAACCAGGGCCGCTGAACTGTCGGAAAGGGCCCCCTGTCACGCGCGAAGCGATGACCGGGGCCCTTTCTCGTCTCGTACGTCAGTTGCTGGTGGGCGCGCTCTGCCCGGTGATCAGGTAGATCACGTGCTCGCCGGCGTTGACCGCGTGGTCGGCGAAGCGCTCGTAGAAGCGACCCAGCAGGGTGGCGTCGATCGCGGTCTCCACCCCGTACGGCCAGTCGTCGCCGAGGAGCACCGCGAACAGGTTCTTGTGCAGCTCGTCCATGGCGTCGTCGTCGCCGTCCAGCTCGCTGGCGAGGTCGACGTCGGGCTTCGCCAGCACCGAGCCGATCTTCACCGCCATCCGGTCGGCGATCTCGGACATCTCGGTGAAGACCGTCCGTAGCTCGGCCGGGACGGCCGGGGAGGGGTGCCGGCGCAGCGCGGTCTTCGCCACGTGCTCGGCCAGGTCGCCCATTCGTTCGAGATCAGCGGCCACGTGCAGCGCGGTGATCATCGCCCGGAGGTCGGAGGCGACCGGCGCCTGTCGGGCGAGCAGGTCACAGACCCGCTCCTCGACGTGCCGGTAGAGGTCGTCGATCTCGGCGTCCCGCTCGATGACCGTCTCGGCGGCCTGCCGGTCGGCGGTGAGCAGGGCCCGGGTGGCCTGGCGCATGGCGGCGCGGACGCCCTCCGCCATGTCCACCAGCAGTTGGCTGACGATCTGGAGGTCGGCCCGGAACTCGTCGCGCATCATCACGTCCTGTGGTCGGTCGCCGCCGACGGGTGCCGGCGCAGGGGGTTGAGCAGGTGCGACGCCAACGGTAGGGCGCTCGGACGGACCCCGGATGAACCACGGTGAACGACGCCAGACGCGGGGGTGAACAGTTCTGAAAGTGAGGGTGGTTCGTCCCGATCTGTGTGGTAGCCAGGTTAACAATGACCCTACGATCGCCGGGTGGAGTGGGCAGTGGCGGTCGTGGTCGCCGTGGCGTTGGTGGCCGGGTTGGCCGCCGGTTTCCTGCTGCCCCGGTTCCTGCCCGCGCGGGACGGCCGCTCCACGTCGACGGGCGGCGCGAGCTCCCGCTGGAACAGGGGGAGGCCCGCGATAGCCGACGAGCAGCAGACCGGGCTCGGCCGCCGGACGATCGACTCGCTCCGGGCCGGTGTCGTGGTACTCGACAACGACGACGAGCCCGTGCTGATCAACCCGGCCGCCCGCGCGATGGGGCTTCTGCGTGCCGGCAGCAGCCCCGGCTCGATAGCCGCGCACCCGCTGATCCGTACCCTTGCCGGTCAGGTGCGACGCACCGGCGTGCGGCGCGAGATCGAGCTTGACCTGCCCCGAGGTCGCGACAGCGCGGGCGAGAACCCGCTCGGCGTGCACCTGCGGGCGATGGGTCTGGGCAACGGTTTCGTCGCCGTCGAGGCGGTCGACGTGACCGAGTCGCACCGGCTGACCCGGGTGCGACGCGACTTCGTGGCCAACGTGAGCCACGAGCTGAAGACCCCGATCGGCGCGCTTCAACTGCTGGCCGAGGCCCTGCTGGACGCGACCGAACCGGCCGACGCGGCGGCGCCCGACCTCTCCGAGGACCTGGTGGCCGCCCGCCGGTTCGCCGAACGGATCCAGCACGAGTCGACCCGGCTGGGCCGGCTGGTGCAGGAGTTGTTGGAGTTGACCCGGTTGCAGGGCGCCGAACCGCAGCCGCCACCGGAGCCGGTCGCGCTGGACTGGGTGATCGCCGAGGTCGTCGATCGGACCCGCACCACCGCCTCCGCCCGAGGTGTGGAGGTGACCGTGGACGGTCAGCGGGGCCTCACCGCGTACGGCAGCGACTCGCAACTCGCCACGGCAGTGGCGAACCTTGTGGAGAACGCCATCAACTACTCCGGCGCGGACACCGCGGTGCGGGTCACCCTGCGCGGCGACGACGAGCACGTCGAGATCGCCGTCGCTGACCAGGGCATCGGCATCGCGCCCACCGACGTGGACCGGATCTTCGAACGGTTCTACCGGGCCGACCAGGCCCGCTCGCGTGCCACCGGTGGCACCGGGCTCGGGCTGGCGATCGTGAAACACATCGCGAGCAACCATGGCGGACGGGTCGAGGTGTCGAGCACTCTTGGTGGTGGATCGACGTTCACCCTCCGGCTGCCTGCCAGTCCACCGGACGACCTCCTGGCGACACTGCCGCCGGTTGGGATCGAGTCCGGTCCGGCTGGGCTACGGCAGGTCTGACAGCAATGGAAAGGAAATCCCCGTTGAGCCGCGTTCTCGTGGTCGAGGACGAGGAGTCGTTCTCCGACGCCTTGTCGTACATGCTCCGTAAGGAGGGTTTCGAGGTTTCGGTCGCCGCGACCGGACCCGACGCCCTCACCGAGTTCGACCGGACCGGCGCCGACATCGTGCTGCTCGACCTGATGTTGCCCGAGATGTCGGGGACCGAGGTCTGCCGGCAACTGCGGCAGCGCTCGGCCGTGCCGATCATCATGGTCACCGCCCGGGACAGCGAGATCGACAAGGTGGTCGGGCTGGAGATCGGCGCCGACGACTACGTCACCAAGCCGTACTCGCCGCGGGAACTGGTCGCCCGGATCCGGGCGGTGCTGCGCCGGCAGAGCCCGGAGGTGGCCGAGGCGGGTGCCCCGACGCTGGCCGCCGGGCCGGTGCGGATGGACATCGAGCGGCACGTGGTGACCGTCGACGGCGGCGCTGTGCAGCTGCCGTTGAAGGAGTTCGAGCTGCTGGAGCTGCTGCTGCGCAACGCGGGCCGGGTGCTGACCCGTGGCCAGCTCATCGACCGGGTCTGGGGCGCCGACTATGTCGGTGACACCAAGACGCTGGACGTGCACGTGAAGCGGCTGCGTTCCAAGATCGAGCCGGAGCCGTCCGCGCCGCGTTTCATCGTCACCGTCCGGGGCCTGGGCTACAAGTTCGAGCCGTGATCGGCGTACCCGAAGGGGGTCTGCGTTCGACGCAGGCCCCCTTCGGGCTGTTGGCGCTCGGTCAGCGGACGAGCTTGAGGTTGAAGATGGCGGTGTCGAGCCGGCCGTAGAGCCGCAACCAGAGCGGCAGCAGCATCTCGGTGCCCCGCGCGGTGGAGAGGTCGCCGAGGTCGATCACGTCGGTGTGCCCGAAGCTGATGAGCAGCCCGGTGACGATTCGCTTGGCCTCCGCGTCGTCACCGGAGACGAAGACGCTGTGCTCGCCGTCGGCGAGCTGACGCGGATGCACCATCAGCTCGGCGGTCAGCGTGTTGAGCGACTTGACCACCAAGGTCTGTGGAAACTCGCGCTGGATGCGTTCGGCGAGGGAGTCGGTGTTGTGCACTGACAGGGTGGGCGGGAAGCCCGCGCCGAAGTCGAGCGGGTTGGCGATGTCGAGCAGCACCTTGCCGGCCAGGTTCGGTGCGCCGGCCGCTGTCAGCGCGGGGAGCGAGCCGTTGCCGTTTGTGGCGTTCACCACCAGCTCGGCGGCGCTGGCGGCTTCGGCCAGGGTGGCCAGGCCGATCTCGGGGTGCTGCGCTGACCAGGCGGCGTAATCGCCGGCCCGGGTGGCCGCGACATCGCGGGTGCCGATGGTGACCTGATGGCCCAACTCCGCGGTGCGAGCGGCGATCGCCTGCCCGACCGAGCCGGTTCCGAGAACTGCGATACGCATGTCGATCGATCCTCCGTCGGTGTGCCGGGTGGACTCGTGCTGAGTGTCGGCAGACTAACAGACAGGTCTGTCTACTGCTGCCCCGTGCAAAGCGTCGTGCGCGTCAAGGCCACGTGCCAGGGCGGGGCTGGGTGTGCCCTGCGCAACCTGTAGAGCTGCCCCAGATGTGGGGCGGGTCAGGCGTGTAGCTCCAGGCGGACTGGAATCGCGCTGCTCGCGCTACCTGCGCTGCCCGCCAAGCCGCCCGCTTTGAAGGGTCCGCCCCATATTTGGGGCAGCTCTACAGGGGGCGCGGGGGGTGCCCCGAGGACCGGACAGTGGACGCGCCAAAGGCGGAGGTCAGGCGACCCACGCCCAGGCGAGCCACGCCCAGGCGGTGCCGGCCGTTGACGCGGTGGGATTTGCAGACGGAACCGTCTGTAGGATCTGTGCCGCCACCAGCAGATCGAGGGAGTGCCGATGCCCGCGCCCCGCACCCCGGCCGGCTCGGCCCGGGACCGGATCCTGGACACCGCGTTCCGGCTGTTCTACGCGCACGGGCCGCGTGGCGTCGGGGTGGACACGGTGATCGCCGAGTCGGGCGTGGCGAAAGCGACGCTCTACAAGCACTTCCCGCGCAAGGACGATCTCGTGCTGGCGTACCTCGATCGGGTTGACCAGGCGTGGTTCGGCGCGTTGCGGGCGGCGGCCCGGGACGCCGGCGACGAGCCGCGCGACCAGTTGGTCGGAATGTTCGACGCGCTGGTCGGAGCCTGTCGCCGGGACGGTTACCACGGCTGCGCGTTCATCAACACCGCCGCCGAGTCACCTGCGGGCGGGCCGGTGCACGCCCGGACAGTCGAGCACAAGACCGTGGTCCGCGCCTGGGTGACTGAGTTGGCCCGGCAGGCCGGCGCTGCCGAACCGGAACTGCTCGCCCGGCAGCTCACCCTGTTGCTCGACGGCGGGCTCGCCAGCGGTGTGCTGGACGGCGACCCGGCTATCGCCGAGGCTGCTCGGCGTAGCGCCCGCACCCTGGTCGATGACGCCCTGCGCTGACCCGCCGCCGAGCGCTCAGAACAGCTTGCGCAGCGCGGCGGCGATCTCGGCCACCTCCGTCAGTCGGCTTTCCGTAACGCTGATGACCAGGTCGTACGCGATGTCCTGGTCGACCTCGTCGAGCTGAGCGATGGTGACGGCGTGATTCTGGAGCAGGAAGGTGATCGCCACGATCCAGCCGATCCGCTTGTTGCCGTCCACGAACGGGTGGTTGTTGACCAGTGAGTGCAGCAGTGCGGCCGCCTTGGTCCACAGGTCGGGGTAGGCGTCTTCCCCGAACACGCTCGTCTGCGGCCGGGCCACAGCCGACTCGACGAGGCCGGCGTCCCTGATCCCAACGCCGATCTTGCGGGCGATGCCCGCCACGTCAGCGAGCGTGGGGTAACGGATCTCCGTCATCACTCCGCCAAGCGAGCGAGCAGCGTGGCGTGACGCTCGATGATCTCGTCGGCGAGGTCGCCGAACTCCTTGGCGTTTCGCCGGGCCAGATAGTCGTCGATCGCGGTGACGACGACGGCGTGCATCGACCGTGCCTCTTCGTCCGCGACGAGACGGAGTCGCCGTTCACGGTCGTCGTCAAGTCGCAGCGTCATGGCCATGCCGAAAATGGTAGCAACTCTGCTACCAAGATCTGCTAAATCTGGTCGGCGGGGTGTGGGGCGACCATGCCCTGCTTCGTCCGGGCCGCGCACAGCTCGGCCAGCCGCTCGTAGGCGGCAGCGCCGATCAGCGCGGTCAGCTCCGGCCCGTACGACAGGTACATCGGCTCGGCGCCGACGTGCGCGTCTGTCGAGGAGGTGCACCACCAGTCCAGATCGTGCCCGCCGGCTCCCCAGCCCCGCCGGTCGAACTCGGACAGGGTGGAGACCAGCACCTTGGAGTTGTCGGGGCGCTTGACCCAGTCCTGATCGCGGCGGATCGGCAACTGCCAACAGACGTCCGGCTTGTATTCCAACGGGTGCACCCCGTCGCGCAACGCCTGGCCGTGCAGGGCGCAGCCACCGCCGCCGGCGAAGTCGGCGTCGTTGAGGAACACGCACGGGCCCTCGGCACCCTGGGTGGCGGTGCGGCGGGCCGGGTTCTTGCCGTCGATGGTGTCCTCGTCGCTCCAGTTCTTGAACCCGCGCCGGAAGTGCTGCCAGGTCTCCGGGGTGAGCCGCTTGACGGCGTTGCGGACCCGTTTCTCGTCGTCCGAGTCGGTGAAGAACGCCCCGTGCGAGCAGCAACCGTCGGAGGCCCGACCGGCGATGATGCCGTGGCAGCCCTTGCCGAAGATGCAGGTCCAGCGGGAGAGCAGCCAGGTCAGGTCGGCCCGGATCAGGTGCGTCTCGTCAGCCGGGTCGGCGAACTCGATCCACTCCCGGGGAAAATCCAGTGGCACCTCGCGACTGCGCGGATCGCCCGGGTCGTCCACCAGCACACGGAGCTCCATCGTCACCCGGCCCAGCGTACGCGCGGTGACGTCCGCAGGCCGGCGAGCCGCGCAAACGTGTTGCGCCTAGGGTCTTCACCATGCGACTGGGTGTCCTCGACGTTGGATCCAACACGGTGCACCTCCTCGTGGTTGACGCGCACCACGGCGCGCACCCGTGGCCGGCGCACTCCGAGAAGGTGGTGCTCCGGCTGGCCGAGCAGATCGGCCCCGACGGTGCGCTGACCGAGGCGGGCGCCGACGGGCTGGTCAAGGCCGTCGGCATGGCGAAGGCGGCGGCCGCCGGGCTGGAGGCCGACGACCTCATCGCGTTCGCCACGTCCGCGGTGCGCGATGCCACCAACGCGGCCGACGTGCTGGCCCGGGTCCGGGACGAGACCGGCGTACGGCTGGCGGTGCTCTCCGGCGCGGACGAGGCGCGGATGACGTTCCTGGCCGTGCGGCGGTGGTTCGGCTGGTCGGCTGGTCGGCTGCTGGTGCTGGACATCGGCGGTGGCTCCCTGGAGATCGCCGCCGGGATCGACGAGGACCCTGCCGCCGCGGTCTCGCTGCCGCTCGGCGCCGGCCGGCTGACCCGGGAGCGACTGCGGGTCGACCCGGCCAGCGCGGCCCCGCCGTCGGCGGAGGCCGTCGAGAAGCTCCGCGAGTACGTGGACGGCCGGCTGGACAAGGTGGTCGACCAGATGACCGAGGTCGGCTGGGATCGGACGGTGGCCACCTCGAAGACGTTCCGCACCCTGGCCCGACTGGCCGGGGCGGCACCGTCCGGTTCGGGGCTCTGGGTGCGTCGCAGCCTGACCCGCGCCGGGTTGCGGCAGGTCATCGGGTTCATTCGGCACATCCCACCGGCGCAGCTCATGGAGCTGGAGGGTGTCAGTGCGGGTCGGGCCCACCAGTTGCTGGCCGGCGCGGTGGTCGCCGAGGCGGTGATGCGTCGCCTGGATCTGGACTCGCTGGACATCTGTCCGTGGGCGCTGCGCGAGGGGGTCATCCTCCGTCGGCTGGATCAACTCGAACCGATCTGAGCGGGCTCCCGGTTTCGGTCGGTTTGCCGGCGCTCGTCACGATGTCCCGGGCGCTGCCGGGCTACGCTGGTTGATGTGACTTCCCGCGTTCCCGTGCTCCTGTCCAGCTCGTCGGTCTTTCCCGAGCCGACCGCGGCGGCGTTCCAACTGGCTGCGGCACTCGGCTACGACGGCGTCGAGGTGATGGTCTGGACCGACGTGGTCAGCCAGGACGTTGGCGCGCTGCGCGGCCTCTCGGAGCACTACGGCGTGCCGGTGCTCTCGGTGCACGCGCCCTGCCTGCTGGTCACCCAGCGGGTGTGGAGCCCGGACCCGTGGGAGCGGCTGCGCAAGGCCGCCGAGCTGGCCGAGACGCTGGAGGCGCCGACCGTCGTGGTGCACCCGCCGTTCACCTGGCAGCGGGACTACGCGCGCAACTTCACCGAGGGGTTGGCCACCGTCGGGGACCGGTTCCCCGGGCTGCGCTTCGCCGTGGAGAACATGTACCCGGTGCGGATGGCCGGTCGGCAGTTCGTCCCGTACGTCCCGGGTTGGGATCCCACCGACACCGGCTACCCGTCGTACACCCTGGATCTGTCGCACTGCGCGGCCTCGCACAGCGACCCGCTGGAGATGGCCGACCGGATGGGCGCCGGCCTGGCGCACGTGCACCTCGGCGACGGCACCGGTGAGGGCCGCGACGAGCACCTGGTGCCCGGTCGTGGCACCCAGCCGTGCGGTGAGCTGCTCTCCTCGCTGGCCGGGCGTGGCTTCACCGGGTCGGTGGCGGTGGAGGTCGCCACCCGGGGCGCGAAGAGCCGCGCGGTGCGCGAGGCCGACCTGCGCGCCGCGCTGGAGTTCGCCCGCCAGCACCTGACCGCGCCGTCACCTGTCGACGTCTGACCCGTCCGCCCGAACCGGGCGGTGGCAGTGTCAGCTGACCGGCGAGAGCGAGTCGACGCCGGCGGTCGGCTGCGCGGCGACCGTCACCTGCTCGCCGATTGCCGCCCGCTTGCGGGCCCGGTGCGCCGCCACGTGCGAACGGGTGGCGCACCGCTCCGAGCAGAACCGCCGGCAGCAGTTGGACGACGTGTCCAGGTAGACGTTGCCGCACCGCTCGTCGGCGCAGACCCCGAACCGGGCGCTGCCGTACTCGCAGAGCCAGACCGACAGCCCCCAGACCGCGCCGGCCAGGTATTCGGCACTGACCGAGGCGCCCCGGCTGGTGACGTGCATGTGCCAGTCGCTGGAGTCGTGCCCGGAGATGCGCGGCTGCACCGGAAACGCCTCCAGCAGCGCGTTCAGCTCGGTGACCGCCTGGCCGTCACGCCCGGAGGTGCCGTACTCGAAGACGTCGCGCAACCGCTTCTGGGCCCGTCGGAAAATCGCGACGTCCCGGTCCGCGACCTCGTCGCGCATCCAGGCGTTGTCGTCGGGGAAGAGGGCCCGCAGGTCGTCGAGGTCGTCCAGGCGGGCGTTGACCAGGTCAACACCGGTCCGGGCGTACGCGTCGAAGTTCACGCCCCCAACGGTAGACGACTCACGGGGTGCGCGGCGCGTCGATGTAGTGCGGCAGGAACCGCGCGTAGCCGTCGGTGATCAGGCTGGCGCTCTCCCGCACCCCCACCCCGGCCGATTCGCCGTCGACGATCCAACTGCCCAGCACCATCCGGTTGCCCTCGAACTGCGGCAGCGCCCGGAACTCCTGGTAGCACCAGCCCTCGTCGCCGTAGATCCCCGGGTTGGTGATCTCCTCGTCGGCGGTGACGATGCGCACCGAGCCACCCTCCCGGCCGAGCAGGGGCTTGGCCACGTACTCGGACATGCCGCGCGGCGAGTCGAGGTACGCCGGGAGCAGGTACTCGTGGTCCGGGTACAGCTCCCACAGGACGGCGAGCAGCGCCTTGTTGGACAGCAGCAGCTTCCAGGCCGGCTCGATCCAGGTGGTCGGGGTGCCCGGGGCCAGCGCCGCCGGCCCGTACGGCTCGGCCAGCATCCACTCCCACGGGTAGAGCTTGAAGCACGTGGTCACCGGAAGGTCGTCGGCGTCGACGAATCGCCGGCCGTCCCAGCCGATCTTCTGAATGGGGAGCAGCTCGACGTCGAGGCCGGCCTGTCGAGCGGTCTCGGCGAGGTAGCCGGCGGTCATGTGGTCCTCGCCGGACTCCTCCTCGTTCGACCAGAGCACGTGCACCCGGCGCTCGTGCAACCCGGCCCCGATCTTGGCCCAGGCGCCGACCAGCCGCTCGTGCAGGCTGTTCCACTGATCCAGCTCCGGCCGGGTCTCCTCCAGCCAGTACCACTGGATGATGCTCGCCTCGACCAGTGCGGTCGGGGTGTCCGCGTTGTATTCCAGCATCTTCGGTGGCCAGGTGCCGTCGTACGCCAGGTCGAAGCGCCCGTAGAGGGTGGGTGGCGCCTCGCGCAGTGACCGGGCCACCGCGTCGGCCGCCCACTCCGGGATGCCGAACTCGGCGTACCGGCGGTGGGTCACCACGTGCTCGGCGGCGGCCACGGACATCCGGTGCAGTTCCTCGGTGGCTTCCTCAAGGCGCAGCACCTCGTCCAGACCGAAGGCGTACGCGGCGGTCTCGTCCCAGTACGACATGATCCCGCCGTCCGGCAGCTCGGTGTCGACGTAGACCAGCCCCTGCTCCCGGATGGTGGTGTCCCAGTCGGGTCGGGGTGTGACCGTCACACGGCGCATGTCAGCCGCCGCAGGAGGCGAGGTGGGTGCCGAACCCGCCGCGATCGGGCAGAGCCGCGGTGGTCGGCTCCGGTGCGGCACGACCGGCGGCGGAATCGGGGACCCGCATCGCCAGCGCGACAGTGTCGCCGCCGCCGACAGGCCCGAGGGCGCAGTCGTCGTCATCGTCGTCGTCCGAGGTCATGTTGCAGCCGGAAAGGGCGAGCGCGAGAGCGGTGAGCGCGCCGAGCTGCACGGAGGCCGACCGGAGCCGGCGGCGGGGGCGTTGGTCCACGGCATCGTTGTAGCCGATCGGCGCCACCGCCGCCGTCCCGCCCCTGGGTCAGGAGGGATTTTGTTGTGGAACGGACCCTTCCCAGCATCCGGGCGGGCCGCACCGCCGCCCCTCGGCGGGGGCCCTGGCAGGGGCGTTACGCTCGGCTCATGCTCCGTTCCGTCATCCTCGCCGCCTCCCGGTCATCCCAGGTCGAGCGGCTCGTCGCGACTGCCCCGTACACCCGGGACGTCGTCCGCCGGTTCGTCGCCGGCGCTGCCACCGACGACGCGTTGCGCGCGACCCGCGGGCTCGTCGACGACGGTCTCGCGGTCACCCTCGACCATCTCGGTGAGGACACCGTCACCCCCGAGCAGGCCGTCGCCACCCGCGACGAATACCTGAAGCTGCTGAAGATGCTCGCCGCCGCGGGGCTGACCCCGGCCGCCGAGGTGAGTGTGAAGCTGTCCGCGCTCGGCCAGATGTTCGACGAGCAGTTGGCGTACGACAACGCGCGGGCGATCTGCGCGGCGGCCGACGCGGCGGGCACCACTGTCACGCTGGACATGGAGGACCACACCACCACCGACTCGACGCTGGAGGTGCTGGGCAGGCTGCGCAAGGACTTCCCGTCGACCGGCGCGGTGCTCCAGGCGTACCTGCGCCGCACCGAGTCGGACTGCCGGGAGCTGTCCTCGGCCGGGTCGCGGGTGCGGCTGTGCAAGGGCGCCTACAAGGAGCCGGAGTCGGTGGCGTACCAGTCGGCCCGTGAGGTGGACAAGTCGTACGTGCGCTGCATGAACATCCTGATGTCCGGCGACGGCTACCCGATGCTGGCCACCCACGACCCTCGGATGATCGCCATCGGTGAGGACCGGGCCCGGTGGTTCGACCGTGGGCCGGAGCGCTTCGAGTTCCAGATGCTCTACGGCATCCGCCCCGAGGAGCAGGCGCGCCTCGCGGGCGAGGGTTACACAGTGCGGACCTACGTCCCGTACGGCGACGAGTGGTACGGCTACCTGATGCGCCGGCTCGCCGAGCGCCCGGCCAACCTGGTCTTCTTCGGCCGCGCCCTGATCTCCAAGAAGTAACCCGACATCGGTCGACGGGCCGGCGGTCACCCCCCCGGGGTCGCCGCCGGCCCGTTTCGCGTGATCCGGGTGACGACCTTGACCAGGAGCCTTAGCTTCTGAGCTGTGACAAGTGGCCAGGTGCGGCGCGACGGCGGACACATCGCGTACGAGGCGCACGGGCAGGGCCCGCTGGTCGTCCTCGTGCACGGCATGGGGGAGAACCGGGCGAGCTTCCGGCATCTCACGCCACTGCTGGTGGCAGCCGGTTACCGGGTCGCCCAAGTCGACGTCCGGGGGCACGGGGAGTCCAGTGCCGGCTGGTCCACGTACGCACCGGCCGAGGTCGGCGCCGACCTGCTGGCCGTGGTCCGCGACCTCGATGCCGGGCCGGCCGTGCTGGTCGGGAGCTCGTCCGGCGCCGCGGCGGTGGTCTTCGCCGCCACCGACGCCCCTGAGCTGGTCTCCGGCATCGTGCAGATCGGCGCGTTCGTCGGTCAGCCGAAGCTCAACCCGCTGCTGCGGTTGACGCAGGCCGCAGTGCTGCGCAGCCCGCGACTGTTCGGGAGGTTCCACGACACGCTCTTCCCGGTGCACCGGCCCGCCGACGACGCC